>JBDLIR010000478.1:0-2032 GCA_039714815.1 Actinomycetota bacterium
GCTTCGAGGACGGGCAGCGACAGCGCCGATGACGCCAGGACGAGTTCGCTGTCGTTGAGAAGCGTGAACGGGATGTGCATGCGCTCCGCAAACGCAGCCTGCTCTTCGATCGGCTGGGCGCTCAGACCCCGAACGGTCGCGTCAAGGGCTTGCAGTTCCGCATGGTGGTCCCGAAACGCGCAGCTCTGTGGCGTGCATCCCCTGGCACCGGGGATCATGTCCCAATTGTCGGGCAGATCGATGCCCGGGCCACCGGTCCGGGGGTAGATGTACAGAACGAGCCACCGCGTGGTGAACTCGTTGAGGAGCTGCGAGTCTCCCTCGGCCGTGCGGAGTTCGACCTCAGGCAGTGTCTGACCAACAAGTCGGTCGCTCGCACCGTCATCGACGGGTGCGGGAAGGTTGTCTGGTAGGCGACTGAGATCGGTCACGCGAGGGAGATTACCGCCCGTGTCGACCGATATGGAGGCCGGTACCGTCGAGATTCGACGAACCGCAGGCTCCCGAGTCCGTCGCGCTCGCGGTCGCTGTGCCAGACTGATGCGATGTCCCACACGCACGCCTGGCCGGGCGAATACACGTATTGCCCGCACTGCGCAACGAAGCTCGAATCGGTGACCATCAACGGTGCCAAGCGACCAAAGTGCCCATCTTGTGGTTTCGTCCACTGGAGGAACCCCGGCGTCGGGGCCGCCGTAGTCGTGTTCAACGACGACGGCGAACTGCTCATGGTGCGGAGGGGCCCGACAGCGACGAGATCCGGGCTCTGGTCGATTCCCGCCGGATACGTCGACTACGGCGAAGACGTGCGCCGGGCCGCCGCACGTGAACTACTCGAAGAGACCGGTCTGATCGCCGACATCGGTGATGTCGTGTTCGTCGCTTCGAATTTCCATGATCCAGCCAAGCTCACTGTCGGCATCTGGTTCACAGGAACCGTGACCGGTGGCACCCTCGAAGCAGGAGACGATGCCGATCGCGTTGGATGGTTCAGCCTCGACGATCTCCCTCCCCTCGCGTTCGAGACCGATGAAGAGTTCCTGAAGAATCTCAGATGATGAGTTGCCAGATCTCCCGGATTCGGGAGAGGAGGCAGTATCCGTCCATGACGCAGCGCCCCGACATCACCAATGACACGCGGGATCACGAGCCGCAGATGCCGATTGACGGGTTCGGTGAGCAGGCAGACGATGGTGGGGAAAGGAGTGGTCATGGTCACGTATAGAAAGGACCTGGCCAGGGAGCACTGGCATCGTCCATGGCCGGTACGCATTCTGCTCGTCATCCTCGGACCGGTGATGATCCTCGCAGGATTGGTCGGTTGGAGCTTGGAGGAGACGTACGGTGGCGATACCAACGTCCAGGAGTACGTCATCGAACACGACGCCGCCGCTGGCTTGGCGCGCGTATATGGCGAGAACGGCGAGATGGAGTTCGAGGCGACAAGCATTGAGGATGCCGAGGCATACGTCGATGGACAGAGAGGACAGCACAACTACGCGGTGCCCATCCTGCTGATTGTTCTTGGAGCGCTGTCGATCATCGCCGGCATCGCGCCGTCACCGCGGAGACGGAGTCCCAATCCCGCTACGTCAGGACCGCTGGGAGCAAATCCATAGCTTCACGCGTGCCGACGCTACTCGAGCCGATCGGACTCGGCGTCGAGATCACCGTGGTCGTGGTCGTCGAACCGTTCTGCCGCGAAGCGCATGTGTGCCTCGGATGACCGATCGGAACCTGAGACGAATCGGTCCCGGACCTCACCAACGACGTACAGAGACCCAGCAACCACGACACCTCCATCGGGGCCGGCTGCATCGAGGGCAGCCGACACTGCCTCTTCGACGCTGTCGAGCGTCGAAGCCTCGACGGCGAGAGCATCCCCCGCCTCGGTGGCGACGACGCCTGCGTCGATCGCCGCTGCATCATCTGGTGCGGCTGCATACACGTTTGCGATCTGACCCCGGAGCGGGGAGACGAGTTCCCTGACATCTCTCTCTCCGCGTACGCCGATGACCAGTTGCCACAGCAT
>JBDLIR010000479.1:0-2029 GCA_039714815.1 Actinomycetota bacterium
TCGATCATGCCCGGCAAGGTCAATCCGGTGATGTCGGAGATGATGATGCAGGTCGCCGCTCAGGTGGTGGGCAACGACGTCTCGGTCGCTTGGGGCGGGGCCAACGGCAACTTCGAGCTCAACGTGATGATGCCGATGATGATCCACAACTTCCTCGACTCGGTGGGTCTCCTGGCCAACGCCTGCGACACCTTCCGGGAGCGGGCGGTCGACGGTATCGAGGCCAATCGGGAGCGGGCCAGTGAGCTTGTCGGCAAGAACGCCATCATCGTCACCGCCCTCAATCCGCACATCGGGTATGACAACGGGGCGAAGATCGCCAAGGAGGCAGTGGCCAGCGGCCGATCGGTGCGTGAACTGGTCCTCGAGGCCGGTCTAATGACTGAGGACGAGCTGGATGATGCCCTCGACATCAAGAAGATGACCGAAGGCGGGCTTCGCTAGCCGCCTCACCTCTCTCGAGAGGGTTAGCGTGGCGGCGTGCTCGATATTCGTTTTGCGCGCAGCGGAGACGTGGATGTTGCCTATCACGTCGTGGGGGATGGTCCGGTCGATATCGTCTATGTGCAGGGGGCGTGGTCCCACCTTCAGATCCACTGGGAGCTTCCGGCGTTTCGTCGGTTCTGTGAACGGCTTGGCGAGTTTGCCCGGGTGATTCTGTTTGACAAGCGGGGGATGGGGATGTCGGATCGCGTTCCGGGCGCCACCAGCCTCGACGTTCGGATGGACGACATTCGAGCTGTCATGGACGACGCAGGAAGCGATTCGGCGGCGTTGATCGGTAGCTCCGAGGGTGGCCCTCTCTCGATGCTGTTCGCGGCTGCTCATCCTGCCCGTACGACGGCACTTCTGCTGATGGGCGCCGAAGTCCGCGAACGCAAGGATGAGGAATGGCCGTGGGGTGAATTAACCGAAGAGGAATTCGAGACTTCTGCTGTGGCCGTTCCCGAACGATGGGGCAAGCCGGGGGGCAGGTTCATGGAGTACTTCGCACCCAGCCAGGAGACCACACCGTGGCTTGCCGACTGGTCCGCTCGTCTGCAAGCCAACGCGAGCACTCCAAGCGGTGCCCTCGCGTTCGCACGCATGGCTTTTAATATCGATGTTCGCGGCATTGCCTCCTCGGTCCGCGTGCCGACGCTGATTCTCCACTCCGAGGGGGACCGAATCTGTCATGTCGAGAACGGTCGCTTCCTGGCGCGCGAGATCCCGAACTCCCGGTATGTAGAGCTGCCGGGAGCCGACCATCTTCCATGGTTCGAGCCCGACCGCGCCCTGAACGAGATCAGAGAATTCCTGACGGGCTATCGGGTACCGGTCGAGCCCGATCGGGTGTTGGCAACTGTGCTGATAACCGACGTGGTCCGGTCAACCGGTACCGCCGCCGAGCTTGGAGACCAGCGTTGGCGCGAGCTCCTTGAAGCTCACAACGACGTCGTTCGCGCCGAGCTCGTTCGGTTCCGCGGGACCGAGGTGAACACGACGGGTGATGGGTTCATTGCGACATTCGACGGTCCGGCTCGAGCCATTCGATGTGCGCAGGAGATCGGGTCACAAGCACGCCATCTCGGCATGGAAGTGAGAGCAGGAATTCACACTGGCGAAGTTGAGCGGGTCGGACAGGACATCGCGGGTATCGCCGTGCACATCGCAGCCCGCATCGCCGCCCAGGCAGGAGCAGGCGAGGTTTTGGCATCGGGCACCGTGCGTGATCTCGTGGCCGGGTCTGGCCTCGAATTCTCCGACCGGGGAGTGCAAGAGCTTCGCGGTGTCCCCGGAGAGTGGCGAACCTACGCGGCAATCTGACGAAAGACCGTTCTGTGCGGGTTTACCGCGCGTCACGCGCGGTAAACCCGCACAGAAAGATTGAAACACCCCCTAGACGTTGAGCAGCACGACGTAGAAGGCCAGATAGATGAGGATGAACACGATCCCTGACCGCCAGTCGTGACGGCCACGGATCGCCAGGATCAGAGCGATGATCCCGACTGCTCCAGCAGTCAGGATCGAGCCGGGGATCACCAGGCTG
>JBDLIR010000480.1:0-2022 GCA_039714815.1 Actinomycetota bacterium
GCCATGAGGACTCCGGCCTGGGAATCGGCCTTGACGTACTCCTTCTCCCTGTCGCTGTAGTACTTCTGCTGATCCTTGACCCTGTGCGTGTCGTAGGCGTCGAGGAACTCGTTGAGGGCCCGGTCAGTCATCGGACGTCCCCGAACGCGCCGTGCCCTTGATGGTCGCCACACGCCTTTCGATCTCACGGCGATCCTGGCCATCGACGCCCGAGAGGTATCGGAAGTACAAAGATCGAAGCTGCTCCGCCCGAGAGCGGCTCTCCAGGTATCGTGCGAGTGGCTGGTCGCGTCGGTACAGGCCAGCCAGGCTTCCGGTTGCCAATCCGAGTACGGCGACGGCAAAGGCCGGCCACCCGGCGTCTCCGAGCGCTGCCAGCAACGCGCCCGCAATCGCGGTCAAGGCGGCTCCGACCATCATGGCAACGCGGAATCGCCTGTACCGAATCTGGGCGGCTTTCGCAGATGCATCCTGCTCGCGAAAAGCCGGTAGGACCTCCTCGTCGAGCACCACAAACCGATCCGCGAGCGCCGGGTACGCCTGCTTCGCCTCATCGGGGAAGGGCGGCCAGTTACTCGGGCTGCGTGTGATCGGTAATCGTCTGAACAGTTCCAATGCACTCACCCTCGATATCCGCGTCCGAGCCTACACCACCAACCGCCGCCGGGCGGTCCCATTCGGGTGGGAGGAGGCGTCGTTTCGTAAGCCCGGCAAGCATCGAAGACCCGGGACAGCGGTTGCCACGGCACGGCGGTGCTGCGCGTGTAGTGTTCGAGAACGCTTCCAAAGAGGGGGACGGGGAGATGGGCTACGACGGGACGAACACGCAGCTTCGTATCTTCCTCAGCTACGCGCATCAAGACCGCGATACGGTGGAGATGTTGCATGACAAGCTATCGGTCGCACATCACGATGTTTGGTTCGACAACGAATTGCGGGGAGGGCAAGAATGGTGGGACGCCATCCTCGAGAACATCGAACGAGCCGACCTCTTCCTGTTCGTGGCGAGCCCGGACTCGCTCCGTTCCAGGGCGTGTGGTCTCGAGGTCGATTACGCATCGGCCACCGGGCGGCCGATCGTGCCCATCGAGATTCGCCCGATCCACATCCCCGCCGGGCCCACGGCTATCCAGGAGCTCCAGGTGGAGTCGTTTCTCAATCCCACCGACGACGACTGGATCCGGCTCACCGCCGTCCTATCTGCGACCGGCCCGGCTCCCGGCCTGCCCGATCCCATGCCACCTCGACCACCGGCACCGATCGCCGACCTCGCCAACGCAAGAGAGATAGTCGCGCAAACGGCCATCTCAGGCGATGAGCAGAGGGACCTCCTCAGTGAGCTGAAGACCAGGCTGCCGAACAGCGACGAAACCGATGCCGTTGTCGCGGTCCTCGAACGGCTCAGGAACCACACTGACATCATCGTATCCGTGGGGAATGAGATCGACGATCTCGTGGCCCGGTACCGCACGAGCCGGCCGGGTGGGAGGTCGTCTGAGCTGCTCGATACCATCGTCAAGGCGATGGCAGCGCACGAATGCACGCCGATTCTCGGCTCCGGTATGGGTGACTGGCTCTTCGGATCGAGGCGAGACCATGCACAGGCATGGGCCAAGAGCTTCGGGTTCCCGCTAGAGCGCCACCGGCACTCCGATCTGCCACAGGTCGCTCAGTTCGTCTCTGTTCAGAAGAGACCGCGTCAGATGCGCTCCGAACTCGCGGACTTCTACCGGACCCGCCTCCGTGAGCGGTTTCCCGAGTTCGTCGACGAAGATGCCGAAATCGCTCTCAACGATATCGTCCTCGCCGCTTGGAAACGTGCGTCCGAACCGCTCGCTACCGAGCCGTACACCGTGATGGCGAAGATGCCCTGCAAGGTGTACGTGGTAGCCCAGGCGACGTCTCTGCTTGCCGAAGCTCTGAGGGAGGAGGGGAAGGATCCTGTCGTGGACTTCTGCCGGTGGAACCCCGCCGTGGACCCGGCCGATTGGCCTGACTCGCCTCTCGCGCAGGACAGGGACT
>JBDLIR010000481.1:0-2002 GCA_039714815.1 Actinomycetota bacterium
CGGCGCCAGGGAAGTTGGCTTCACCGAGCACCTGTACCGGTGTATCGAGTCCAAACCCGTCCTAGGAAAGTGGTGGACAGACGACCCCCGTAAGGACCTCAGGGATTTTGCGAAGTCGTATGTCCGCTCCGAGCGCGTCCTGTCGTTGGATCGGTACGTGCAGGCCGTTGTGGATGCCAAAGACAGGGGTCTGCCGGTCAAACTCGGTCTCGAGGTCGACTTCTTCCCTGAGACCGTCGAAGCCGTCGTGGAGTTCCTCTCGGTGTACCCGTTCGACTTCCTGATCGCATCGACGCACTGGGTCGGAGCATGGGGGATCGATCTCGAGGGCCAGGAATACGAATTCGACAGACGTGGACATCGTCAGGCCTACGAAGACTATTTTGCGCTCGAGACCCAACTCGCCGGATCTGGCCACTTCGACGTCCTCGCCCACGCAGATGTTGTGAAGAAACGCGGCCTCCGACTCGATACCGAACCGATGGACCTCTACGAGGAACTCGCCGTGGCGTCAGCCAGGGGCGGCACCGCCGTCGAAGTCTCTACTGCCGGTCTCTATCAACCTGCAAGAGAGATGTATCCAAGCGAGGCGCTGCTGCAGCGTTTCTACAATCACAACGTGCCGATCACGCTCGCTTCCGACGCGCACTTCCCCGAGTTGTGTGGGAGGGATATGGATCGGGCGATCGCTCTTGCGCGCCGGGTCGGGTACACGCAACGCATCGAGTTCGAGAAACGGGTCGGACGCCTCGTACCACTGGAAGACGAGGGCGCTTCTTAGAGCGAGGCCGCGAGTTCCTTGACGGCGGCCGAGGCTCCGGTGAGAACGGGTTCGCCGTGCCCGAAGAACGCCGTCTCATAGTCGAAGGTGGCGAGTGTCCTCACGGAATCTATCGCCGTCTCCATATCGGGAGTGAACTGCGGATTCGGGCCGATGACCGTCCCCCCTGCACCGTTGAGGGCATCACCGGTGAAGAGGCCTAGATCAGGGTCGAGCATCGAGATGTGACCCTCCGTGTGGCCGGGTGTCGCGATCGTACGCAGGCCGTTGACCATGTCGGCGTCGGCAAGCGGCGTGATCTCGCGTCCCTGGGGGATGTCTGCGATGTCAAGCCCGCCAGCGAAGATCTCGGCATCAGGTGCGGCGTCGGTGACGGCACCCCATGAACCGATGTGGTCACCGTGCTTGTGGGTTGCGATCACATATCCGACATCGGACCAGGGACGCCCGTACTCAGCGAGCACAGCTTCGATTGCCGGAAGGCTGCCTTGCACCCCGGTGTCGATGATGACGAGGCCGTCACCGCGGTCGATGACGTACGCGGAGACGAAATCGAGGTTCACCCGTTTCGATGTGACCAGGTCGGTGACTGGCGCACCCGTGGTGGTGACCACGGTTGCTGTCGTGGATGTAGCCGCCGTTGTTGCCGCTGCCGGGGTTGTCGTGGTGGTCAGGACAGATGGCGAACTCGATGAGCACGCTGCGGTGACGACACCGAACACCGCGATACCGATCGCGCCGGTACCGGCGGTCCGCAAGAAGCGTCTTCGAGAGACTGCGTATGCAGGTTGGGGCTCCACGCTGTGGACGCTAGCGCATCGCACGGCGCCCGTTTACGATCTCGGCGAGCGTCACGTTATCTCTGCTGTCACGTGGCGTGTCGATACACTGCCGTCACATGACTGCACCTTCTGTATGGCTGACGACGCTCGGCTGCTCCAAGAACCAGGTCGACTCGGACAAGATCTCGTCGGTTCTCGGCGACTCGGGCTACACCGACGCGTCGGACCCGGAGTCTGCCGATGTCGTGATGGTGAACACATGCGGGTTCATCGACTCGGCCAGGCGCGAATCCATCGACACGATCCTGGGTCTTGCCGAATCGAAACGTGACGGGGCGAAACTCGTCGTCATGGGGTGTATGGCCCAACGTTATGAGCAGGAACTGATCGAGGCGCTCCCCGAGGCTGATGCGGTGATCGGGCTATCCAGATACAGCGA
>JBDLIR010000482.1:0-1982 GCA_039714815.1 Actinomycetota bacterium
ATCCGGAGCAGCCTCAGTCGTGGTCGCTGCTTCCGTCGTATCCGTAGCAGCATCTTCAGCAGCGGACGTTGTCGGAGCCACAGCGGTCGTTGTCGCCGTCTCGCCGACCGTCGTAGTCGTGGCGGTGTCATCGCCGCCGCTGCTGATGCCGATGATCGCAATGACGATGATCGCCACCGCAGCAACTGCTATCCACGGCAGCCATTTCTTCAGGTTGTCATCCACTTGGACTTCCTCCATGTTTCGTCGGGTTCCCCGCGCAAGCGCAACGTGCGCCCCGGTGCAGCGTAGACCGCGACAGCACAGCTAGCAACACACTGCCGCGACCTCGATACCGCCACACCCTATGACCCGACCGACCCGGGCCAGATGTGGCTGCGAGTGAAGAACACCTGCTCCACGACGAGGCGCGTAAGCACATCGCACCGTCAATCGTTGCGGTCGCTACTCCACTTTCGCCAGGGTCCCCAGGTACAACTCGATGACCTTTGGATCGTGGAGCAACGCGGACCCGGTGTCCGTGTAGGCGTTGGTTCCCTGATCAAGCACATACCCGCGATCGGCGATCTGGAGACATCGCCGTGCGTTCTGTTCAACCATGATGATGGCAACACCGGCCCGGTTGATTCGCCGGGCGAGGATGAAGACCTCGTCTTGGAGCGCAGGAGACAGGCCGGCAGAGGGCTCGTCGAGGAGAAGCAGCTTGGGCTGCATCATCAGGGCGCGTCCAAGAGCAAGCATCTGGCGCTCTCCACCAGACAGAGATCCTGCGCGCTGTTTGAGCCGCTCGCCCAATGTAGGGAACAGGTCGACAACTACTTCTAGTCGCTCTGGTATCCGCTTCGGTTGGAGGAACAGACCCATTTCCAGGTTGTCCTCAACGGTGAGGCTGGGGAACACGTTCTCGACCTGGGGAACATACGCGATGCCAAGCTCCACGAGTTCGTGCGCTTTGAGGTTCGAGATGTCGCGGCCATCGAACTCGACCGTACCCGATCTGACCTCGATGAGCCCAAAGAGTGCCTTGAGAAGAGTCGACTTCCCTGCTCCGTTCGGACCGATGATGCCGACGAGCTCATCGGTATCGAGGTGCAAGTTGACCTCGTTGAGGATATTGACGCGAGGAACGTAGCCGGAGACAAGGTCCTTGATCTCGACCAAGTGATCAGCCACGGTGGTGCTTCCTTTCCTCGAGCTCGGACATTATCTTGTCGTGCTCTTCCTCTTCTTTGAGGAATATCGCTCTGTCCTCGGCGAGCCACTCGTCCTCCTCCTCCAGGGTGAGCGGAGCATCGTGATGCGATCCCAGGTAGGCGTCGATCACGGCCTTGTTTGCGCTGATCGTGTCGTGGGGGCCCTCAGCGATGATCTCGCCCTCGGCCATGACAACCACCCAGTCCGAGATATCTCGGACCACGTCCATGTCGTGCTCCACGAAGACGATCGTGATGCCTTCGGCGGCGAGTTCCATGACGTGGCCCAGGAGGGACTGCGTGAGAGCAGGGTTCACACCAGCCATCGGCTCGTCAAGCATGATCAGGTCGGGTTCCGTCATCAGGGCTCGGGCCATCTCTAGGAGCTTTCGCTGCCCACCAGAGAGCGTGCCGGCGTACTCATCACGCATGTGGTCGAGCTTGAACCGTTCCAAGAGGGCGTCGGCGCGGTCGGTGATCTTGCGCTCCTGCGAACTCCAGAGCGGCTTTGCCAGCCCTCTCCAGAAGTTCTCCCCTCGCTGGTGGGTCGCTCCGAGTTTCATGTTCTCGATCACGCTCAGCTTCGTCAGCGACTTCGTCAGTTGGAAGGTGCGTACAAGGCCGTTCTCTGCCAACCTATTCGGCGCTCGATTGTCGATCGATTCCCCGTTGAGCAGCGCATGTCCCGTGTCCGGCTTGTCGAACCCGGTGGGCAGGTTGAAGAACGTCGGGTTGGCGGCACCGTTCGGGCCGATCAGGCCCGTGATCTGCCCGCGTTCGATCTCCAGA
>JBDLIR010000483.1:0-1977 GCA_039714815.1 Actinomycetota bacterium
AAGGCTTTCGATCAGTGGTCGAGCCACATCGACAGGGAGAGGCGTGACCAGTCCGACGAGCACTGGGGAAAGCCGTGTGCTGAACACTGGCAGTGGGATGACCATCCGCCGGCGAAGGCCTGCGACATCGGCGTAGATCTGCATCATCTGCTCGTAGGTGAACACATCAGGTCCGCCGATATCGAAGATTCGACCACTTGGATCGGGGCTTTCGAGCACCGAAACAAGGATCTCGAGTACATCGCGGATGGCTATGGGCTGGCATCTCGTCTCGACCCACCGGGGCGTCATGAACACCGGAAGCACCTCTGTGAGGTGGCGGATCATCTCGAATGACATCGAGCCCGATCCGATGATCACCGCGGCTCGGAGCTCCGTCACCGGTGTCCGCCCTCCCGCCAGCTCTCGCCCGACTTCCTGACGGCTGTCGAGATGCTCCGAGAGGGCATGTCCGTCGGCGCCGAGGCCTCCCAGATAGATGATGTGTCTGAGGCCGGCCCGATCCGCAGCTTCCCGGAAGTTCGCGGCCGCTCTGCGTCCCTGTTCGGCGAATGTTCGCGGTGATCCTTTCATGGCATGGATCAGGAAGTAGGCGGCATCACAGTCTGCGAGAGCGGCGTCGAGTGTGGACGGATCCAGTGCGTCCGCAGCGACCACATCAACCTGGTCGCGCCAGGGATCGAGTGTGAGTTGCTCGGGGTCGCGGGTCATGCATCGCACGTCGTGGCCGCGATCGAGCAAACGCGGGACGAGACGGCCGCCGATGTAGCCGGTTGCGCCGGTGACGAGAACCCTCATGTGTCGAATCTACAGGAAGGCGCCGCACCGCACAGACGCCAGAGGTCGCTCGCTGCTTGCGGCGTCGGCTACTGTGCGGGCGATTCTTGGGAGGTCACACGTGAAGATCGGTCTTTCTCTGCTCACCGAGCATCGATATGGTTGGTCCCAATTGCGAGATGCGGCCATGTCCGTGGAGGATGTGGGGTTCGATTCGCTATGGGTTCCGGACCATATAGAGCGTCCGTTCGACGACGCCACGATGTCGATGTACGAGGCGGTGTCGTTGCTTGGAGCGATCGCGGAATGCACCGAGCGAGTGTCCTTCGGTGCAGCAGTGCACAACGCTGCTTGGCGTCATCCGTTGCACCTGGTTCACATGGCGGTGGCGCTTGCCGAGATATCCGGTGGTCGTTTCGTGCTCGCTGTCGGAGCCGGTGGTCGTCACTACGAGTACAGCTTCGTGGATGCCCCCGTCGATCATCCCTACTCGCGGTTCGTGGAAGCCATAGAGATCATGCGGGCACTCCTCGACGGGGAAACGGTCACCTATGAGGGGCGTTTCTGGCGGACATTCGAGGGTCGCGTCGCCGGCGTCGAGGATCACGCAATCCCTTTGACGATCGCGGCGAACGGGCGCAAGTCCATCGATCTCGCCTTCCGTTTGGGTGACGAGTGGAATGTGGTCGATCTCAGCGGCACTCCCGATGCATCGATGCTGGCTGACCGGATCACTTCAGCGGACGCTGCAGCGATGTCATCGGGACGCGAGATAGCCCGTTCCGTGGACCTGCTGGTGTCACCGGTGCCGATGCCCGTCATGCCGGAGGTGCCAGTGATCACGGGATCGCCCGGGGAGATGATTGAGGCCCTGGGTAGGTTCGCCGAGGCGGGCTTCGACGCGGTGAACTGCTACGGGCCGTCCCCGGCCGAGGTCGGCGCCACCGCCTGGCAGCAGATCGTGGATGCCGTGCACGCTTTGTAGGCATCGCAGCCGTCGAACAGGTGCGCCCACCGATTCCGCGCCCATGGCCGTCTACCTACGGAGGGCGATGCTCGGCTCAACGCTCACGTAGTGATCTCGAACCGGCTCACGCGTAATGAGGTAGAGGTTGAGGGCGTGCATGGCGGATGCAGCAAAGAACATGGACGAGCCGAACACTTCGATCATGAAGAACTCAGGCCACGGCACGCTCGTGT
>JBDLIR010000484.1:0-1967 GCA_039714815.1 Actinomycetota bacterium
GGCTTGCAGCACATCTCGGGTCGCGTCCTCTCACCTATCAGCCGGCCGAGGTACGTGACGGCCTCTTTGCGATGACCATCGACCGGGCAGCCGCCCTCGACGAGTATCTCAAGCTGCAACTCCACGTCCCGCGAGGTGCACCGACGAAACAGATCGCATCGGCGCTGAGCGTCCTTGCCGAAACCGCCCCTGGTGTGCGAGAGATCATCAGCATCGGCAAGCCGCTCCACGAAACGTGGAAGGACACATGGGACACCGTTGTCGTCGACGCTTCGTCACTCGGTCAATTTCAGTCGTACATGCGTGCTCCGCAAACCATCGCGACTCTCGTACCAACGGGAGCGGTACGGCGACAGGCGAGCGCTATGGAGCGAACCCTCAACGATCGGGAGATCTCGTCCGTCATCGTGGTTTCGAATCCTGAAGAGCTCCCGGTGAACGAGACGATCGAATCGATCGACGTTCTCAAGGCCGAACGCCTCGGCCCACCGCCGAGCGTCGTCATGAACAGGGTGCTCGATACAAGCGGCATCGACCGCGGCCGCCTCGAGGAACTGCCCGAAGGGCCTGTGCGAGAGGCGGCATCGCTGCAGACCCACCTCGAGGATGACCAGGCAACGTGGCTCGATGCGATCGACTTCAGGATCTCGCTCCCCTACCTCGCCGGCGTGTTCACCCCCCAGGAAGTCGCTCTCCAGCTCTCAGATGTGATCGGCGTGATCGTATGACGACGCATACGGAACTCGTCGGTCAGCGCTGCCACGTGGTAGCCGCATCGGACGTGATCGGCGTAGTCCAATGACAACACATACGATCATCGTCACGGGCGCAGGGGGAGTCGGGAAGACGACGATCTCAGCCGCGTTGGCAGCGGCGCTCGCAGCCACCGGGCGCAAGACGCTCGTCCTCACGATCGACCCGGCGAAACGTCTCGCCGATGCACTCGGGATCGACGATATCGGCGACGAACCGCAACGCGTCGGAGGCACGGACAACATGTGGGCGGCGATGCTCGACGTATCCGCTTCGTGGGAGGCCATCATCTACCGCTACGCCGAACCCGAGGTCGGCGACCGGCTCCTCGTGAACCCGTACTTCCGTGCGATCGCCGATCGTTTCCCCGCCGCTCAGGCATACGCGGCAGGTGAGCGCATGGCGGAGTACATCGAGTCGCACCAGTACGACGTCCTGGTCGTGGACACGCCGCCATCTGGTGGTGGGATCGACTTCTTCACCGCCCCTGCGCGCACAGGTGACCTCGTATCCGGGAAGCTGCTGAAGTGGCTCACAGGCTCACGCATCCCCGGGCGCAGCGTGCTGTTCCGGTTCACAGCCAAGCCAATGCTCAAGATCGCAGATACGGTCCTCGGCGGCCCGATGCTCTCGGACGTCGCTGACTTCCTGCTCGACCTGTCGACCATGTACACGAGTCTCTCCGCCCGTTCTCGAACGATGGAGCGCTATCTCCAGAAAGCGACCACGCTCATCGCGACAACGGCAGACCCGACACCGATGAACGAAACGAAACGCTTCTTCAGAGAGCTAGGCGGCATCTCGATCCAGCCGGCAGCGATCATCTTCAACCGGGCGCTGCCGCTCGCATGGATCGAAGCGGCTCCAAGGCCGATCCGCGGAGTGGATGACCCCGATCTGCGGGCCAGGGCCAGAGTGAACCTGCGCATGTGGGCGACAGAAGCTCAACGACAGGGAGACGCATCGTCCGAGCTGTCCGCACGCTACGGCGTTGCGATGCACCGGATAGGACTCGCCAGCCCGCCGCCCACCGCCATCGACGAACTCAAGCTGATGATCGACGAGACGGACCTGCTGGAAGAGATCGTAAATCGCAAATCGTGAACAGCTGACAGCTCACAGCTCACAGTCGACAGCAAGAAGGCGGAAAGCGGAAGGTGGAAGGCGGAAGCGTAGATCGTAAACAGCTGACAGTTCACAGCTCACAGTCGACA
>JBDLIR010000485.1:0-1967 GCA_039714815.1 Actinomycetota bacterium
AGGCCGGATACCCGCCGATAGGCTGCTCGAGGAGGCATCACGACTCCGCGACGAGGGACATGGCCGGACCGTCACCTACTCGCGGAAGGTGTTCGTTCCGATAACCACCCTGTGTCGCGACACCTGCACGTACTGCACCTTCGTCAAACCTCCCGGCGCTGGTGGCCAGTTCCTCACCCCAGACGATGTATTGGCGATAGCCAGAGCAGGCGATTCCCATGACTGTACAGAGGCGTTGTTGACCCTCGGAGACAAGCCCGAGGCGAAGTGGCGGCAAGCTCGGGACTTCCTCGCCGGGCGCGGTTGTGAGACGACGATCGACTACGTGGTGGAGATGGCCGAACTCATCAGGTCGGAAACTCGCTTGTTCCCTCATGCGAACCCCGGCATCATGACAGCATCGGACATCGCCGATTTGCGGCCCACGAACGTGTCGATGGGCCTGATGCTCGAGAACATCTCCGACCGCCTCATCGAACCGGGCATGCCGCACCACAACTGTCCGGACAAGGTGCCTGCCGTGCGGGTGGAGACGATCCGCGAGGCGGGGAAACAGAGGGTCCCGTTCACGTCAGGAATACTTGTTGGCATCGGCGAGACGAGTGCCGAGGTCGTCGACAGTCTCCTCGCCCTCGAGCGACTCCAACGAGAGGGCGGGCACATCCAGGAGTTCATCATCCAGAACTTCCGGGCGAAGGCGGATACGAGGATGCGTCGCTCGCCAGAGCCTGAGATCCCGTACTTCGTCCGTGTGGTGGCACTCGCCAGGCTGATCCTCGGTGCAGAGGCGAACATCCAGGTGCCGCCGAACCTGACCGATGACTTCTCCGTGTATCTCGATGCGGGAATCAACGACTGGGGAGGCGTGAGTCCTGTTACGATCGACTGGGTGAACCCCGAGGCCCCGTGGCCGAACCTCGATCGGCTTGACGCCGTGACCGCGGCCGCTGGCTTCACGTTGAAACCGCGTCTTCCTGTGTACCCGGAGTACCTGTCCGATGGATGGATCGACCCGGGGTTGTTGCCAGCAGCCGTGAGTCGCGCCACAGATGACGGGTACGCTGATATCCCCAACACGACCCGGACGCCATGACCACAGTCACTTTTCTCCAGCTTCGCCCTGCCACGGCGGTCAGCGATATCTGGGCGTCGACGCGCAGACGGGAAGGGACGCTCGTCGTCGAGGTCGACGACCCCGGTCTCTCTGACATCGAACAGGCGCAGCGCCAAGGACTGCTTCTGGCGAGCAGACACCCGGGATCGGACGCTCCGGCATTTGTCGTTGCGCCCGATGCAGCCGGTGACCTCGTCGAGCGCTCCATCGACGGCTGGCGGATCACCATCGTGGATTCTGGTGACCGCATGGCCGTGGCCGAATCGATGGCATTTTCGCGTGCATCATTTCTCCGCACTGCGAGAAGCACCGTTGATGCGGCCGTTGAGCTGGTGACTTTGCCTGGGACACACGGTGCGGCGGTGTCCGTCTTCGTCGACACCGTGGACGACGGCGTCGACGCGGTACGCAGGGGAGCGCGCGACCTCCTCCTTCGTGGTTGGGACACCGAGAGCATCGGAGAGCTCAGAGACGCGCTCGGGGGTACGAGCCTCGTCGAACGCACGGCGTTCCCCATCGGTGTCTCCTACGACGATGCTGTGCGGGCGCTGGATTCCGGTGCGTTCAGCGCATATCTCAACCAGATCGACGGCTCAGGTAGAGCAAGGCCCAGGGGGGAGTGGGCGCCAGGCAAGGACATGGATACCCCACAGGCTGAAACCCGGCTCTCGACCGCATGGCGTGATGCGGCGTGGCACGAAGGAGAACGCGCAACGCTCGATGATGCATCGAAGCCCGTCGGTGGCATCCTCGAGCGAGCCCTCGATGGAGTCGCGCCGACCAGGGACGAGATCGAGGTCCTGTTCCGTGCGTTCGGGACCGATGTCGAAGCCATCGCCGACGTAGCCGACCG
>JBDLIR010000486.1:0-1966 GCA_039714815.1 Actinomycetota bacterium
GCCACGTGCCTGATGCTGACCAGTCCACCTTGCCTCCTACATTGGCGTCGACAATCACAAGGCCGACAATGGGAATGATCCCGCCGCTGGCTTGTGTGAGCCCCATCGTCAGGGACTCGACAGGAGCGGCCGCTCGCCAGAGAAGCACCGCTCCGAGCGCCGGGGTCAGATAGGCGACCGAATACATCCGGCCGTGGAACGCATCGATAGGCCACGGCCAGAACGAGCTCGCCTGCTCTGGCGCAACCAACAGCCCCAGACCGTACAAACCGAGTAACGCCACAGGCGCCAGCAGGACCAGCGTCCACGGCCCCGCCAGCGGATGGGGGACGTACGGCGCTCGACCACGTTGCTGCCACAGGTAGTAGCCGGCATTGAGCGGGATCCCGACATAGAGCAGGAACCAGAGCCAGGAGCTGTAGTGACCGAGATCGAACCTGTCGAGGTCAGCAAGAGACACCAAGAGAACGATGATCGTGAAAAGGAAGATCATCGGTGCCACGATCCGTGCCGGTGCCCAGCGCCCGAAACCCACCGTGGCCAGCGTTGCGACAAGCGACGCCGAGTAGATCGAGCCGAGCAGTAACGCGTTGAAGGGGGTCAGATCCCACGGCCACAGGGGACCCATGATCCACGGGAACAGCAGTAGTCCGACACCCGCGACGAGCAGCACGCCGGACTCGGTCGCAGTGACCCAGGAGAAGAGCCTCGTGATCTTCGGATTCTCGTTGCGCGCTGCACTCTTGCCTGTCGACACTGCACCCCTCGTTTCCATTCGTTGAATACTGACCTGGTCAACCCTGGAGGACTCTAACCGCGACACTGACTCGGGTGAGACGTCGCCCACATCCGGTACGCTGACCCGAAGTTATGACAGACCCTGTTCACGTAGTGCTCGGTGCAAGCGGTGGCGCAGGCACTGCGATCGTAGGTGCCCTCACCGAACGCGGCCACGCCGTCCGTGCTGTCAGCCGCTCGGGTAACGCAACTGTTCCCGATGGGGTGGAACCCGTGACAGCAGACATCACCGATCCCGCCTCAGCCGCAACTGCCGTGACAGGAGCCGACGTTGTCTACATGGCCGCCCAGCCTGCGTACTTCAGATGGGTCCAGGAGTTCCCTTCGATGTTGGCAACGGTCGTCGATGCGGTAGCGACCGCTGGCGCCAGGTTGGTCATGGTGGACAACCTCTACATGTACGCACCGTCATCTCAGCCACTGACGGAGCGCTCCTCCACCGGATCCGGGACGAAGAAGGGACGCGTGCGGATCCGCCTCG
The DNA here is from genome assembly GCA_039714815.1 of Actinomycetota bacterium. Lineage (GTDB taxonomy): Bacteria > Actinomycetota > Acidimicrobiia > Spongiisociales > UBA5794 > JAMBLL01. The sequence goes on from JBDLIR010000486.1 coordinate 1,280, forward strand.
AAGCCATACTCCATGAGGCCGAAACCGACAAGGGCCTCGAAGTGGCAATCGGCCGCGCATCGGACTACTTCGGGCCAGGATCGAACCTGTCGACCATCACAACGCTTGCGATCGGCCCCGGAATCACAGGTAAGCCAATCAAGTGGATGGGAAGGCTCGACAAGAAGCACTCCGTTGCGTACCTGCCGGACATAGCCAGGGCGTATGTGACCCTCGGCGAGTCTGATGCTGCATACGGCGAAACGTGGATACTCCCCCACGGCCCTGCCCCAACAGGCGCGGAGTTCCTCGAAGCGGTCAACCGTGCGCTGCCACACCCTGTCAGGACCGGGGCGATCTCGAAGACGATGCTGATGGTTGCGGCACCGTTTCACAGGATCTCGAGGGAGAGCCTCGAGATGATGTACCAGTGGACCGACGACTTCGTGGTGGACGATTCGAAGTTCCGCTCTGCATTCGGGCCGTTCGAGACCACGCCCCTCAACGACGCAGTGCTCGCGACGATTGCGGGAGGTCAGGGTAAGAGCTGAAACCGGTCTCAGATTTCAGCGACATGGGGATTGAGAACCAAACGACGGAACGCGCCACACCTTTCGATGGTTGAATACGTGCCATGGAACAACCCACCGATGATGCACCCTATCTCGACTCCAACGACCCTGACTTCGTCCAGGGCGGGGAGGAGTT
>JBDLIR010000487.1:0-1963 GCA_039714815.1 Actinomycetota bacterium
ACTGATTTCAGGATATACTGAAAGCTATGACGCAAGGTGATCAGCGTATGCGTTTCTTCGAGGACATGAGCCTGATCTTCGAGGACTGGGGCATGGGTCCGATGGTCGGACGGACATGGGCAGCCCTCCTCGTCACAGGCGAGGCGCACCTGTCGGCACAAGACCTCCAGGAGCAGATCGGGGCAAGTGCAGGATCGATCTCGACTGCCCTCTCCACCCTCGCCCGGATGGGCATGATCGACCGGGTCTGGATTCCCGGAGACCGCCGCAGCTATTACGTTGCATCGATCCATGCATTCGACCGGCTCCTGGAGCGACGAGCCGAAGCACTCACCGCAATGGTGGGCATCGCCAAGAGCGGCCTGGACGCCTTCGACGATGTACCCCCTGCGCGCGAAAGGCTCGAGCACATGCATGACCTCTACACGTGGTTCGATCGCGAGTACGACGTGCTCTTGGAGCGATGGCGCGCCGAACGTCGCGAAGCAGAGGAACGAAAGAAGAAGACATGATCGGCAACAACCGCCTCATCCACCTCGAAGGCGCCTCACGCCACTACGAGCTCGGGGACACGACGGTCAAAGCACTCGACGAGGTCGACCTCACCGTTCACGACGGCGAGTTCGTCGTCGTGCTCGGGCCTTCCGGCAGCGGCAAGACGACGCTCATCAACCTCATCGGTGCACTCGACAACGCCACCGGAGGGACGATCCGTGTCGCAGGCACGGACATCACGGGTACCAAGCGCAGGGAGCTCTACGAGTTCCGTCGCCAGGCTGTGAGCTTCATCTTCCAGAGCTTCAACATCTTCCCCGGGCTCACCGCAATCGAGAACGTCCAATTCGGCATCGACGCCGCAGGCAGGGACGATCCAGCCGATGCCCTCGCCGTCCTCGACCGGGTAGGGCTCGGCGACCGCGCGGAGCACTTCCCCCATGAGCTCTCAGGCGGCGAGCAGCAGCGTGTCGCCATCGCCCGTGCCCTCGCCACAGGGAACCCCATCTTGTTGGCGGACGAGCCGACAGGAGAGCTCGACTTCACCACAGGTGTGCAGATCCTCGAACTGCTCCGGGAGCAGGCGGGCCCCGGCAAGGCGGTCCTCGTCGTGACCCACAACCGGGAGATCTCACGGATCGCTGACCGCGTGGTCGAGCTGTCGAGCGGACGGATCGAGTCCGACGGACCGCCCGTAGGTGGCCGCGCCGAACTCGCAGACCTGCACTGGTAGGAGGTCGTCATGGGTTCAATGCGCATGTGGCTCCGGTGGTCATGGCGGGACCTGCGGTCCCGCTGGGTGCAGGTCGTCGTGATCTCGCTCATCATCGCCCTCGGCGTCGGCGCCTATTCGGGGCTTTCGTCAGTGGTCCAGTGGCGGGAGATCACCGCCGACCACAGCTACGAGCTGCTCACCATGTTCGATCTGCGCGTGGAACTCGCGGAGGGCTCCTTCGTCGACGCAGGATCGATGCGTGCCGTGGTCGACTCAGCGGACCGCAACGGGGTCGTCGCAGAGATCGAGGAGCGGCTTCAGGTGCCGACCCAGATCGCCACGACCACACCAGAAGGTGACGTCGTGGTTCGTGGAGTCGTCGTCGGCGTACCGCTCGAAGACAACGGACCGCACATCAACGGGTTGGACGTCCCTGAGGGCAGGACGCTGACCGAAGCAGATATCGGTGAAACCACAACGCTCATCGAACGCAACTTCGCCATATACCACGAGCTCCCCGCCGCAGGAACGCTGACGCTCAGCGGTGGCCGGGACCTCTCCTATGTCGGTCATGCAATCACACCCGAGTACTTCCTCGTTGTGACCGAAGGCGGAGGGTTCTTCGCCCAGGCGAGCTTCGCAGCCGTATTCACGTCGCTCGAGACCGCAGGCGAGATCGCCGGGCGCCCGGGTTCGGTCAACGACATGGTGCTCACGCTCGTCGAAGGGGCCGACCCGGACACGTTCCAGGCG
>JBDLIR010000488.1:0-1953 GCA_039714815.1 Actinomycetota bacterium
CCCTGGCTGCTGCTTCGAGAAGTCTGGCCTGTCCCTTCCGCGGGACGAACCTGCTCACACACCCGACCACCGGTACGTCATTGACCGGAGGCGACGGGGGTGGCGTGAAGGTGTCGATCTCGACCCCGGCGCCGAGGACCTCGACCGGCTTGCCGGTCATCCGGTGGACGCGCTCAGCGACGAACCCGCTCAGGGCGAACCGCACGTCGGCTGCGGCCAGACCGCGCCCGAGAACCTGCCTCAGCCCCGGCACGGCCGCCGGGATCGTGATCTCGGCGCCGTAGCTGATGACACCGATCGGAATCTCGAGCTCGCGACGGAGTCGGCCTGTCAGAAACGGCAGCGGGTGGGGAGCCCCGAAGAGGATGGCATCGGGGTTGAACTTCCGCGCGGCATCGACCACCAATGCGCCGGTCGCGGCTGTCGGAAGCATGTACGAACGCTCTCCACGGGTGATCCCCTCCTCAGAGGGATCGGCATTGGCGTCGGCCGGCCCAACGACGTGCACCGCGTCGGGATAGGCATCGACCAGGTTCCGCAGATACATCTGAATGCCACCCGGCTCCGGCGGGTAGTCGTTCGTGACTATGAGGAGGCGCACGTCAGGCGTCCAGGTGAGGTGCCACGTTGTAGGCAGACAGCACAGGCCCGTTCGCGGTGTGGCGAATCTGGGACATCGACGAGTTGCGCGGAATCGGAAGGAGCTCCCGTGTCGCGAACGACAATCCGATGACGTTTGTGACGTAGGCACGGATCGCTGCTCCGTGGGAGACGACGCCGATGTGCCCCAGCTCAGAGGACTCGGTCATGGCCGCCACCGTCGACCGAATCCTCACACCCGTCTCGGTGAAGGATTCGCCGTCACGACCTCGGGGCATGTCCTCGCCCTGGCCGTAGATGAGGTCGAACAGCTCGGGATCGGCTTCGATCGCTTCGGTCGTCGTCATGTTCTCCCAGCTACCGAACGACATTTCGATCAATCCGTCAGCGTCCACAGGAGCCAAGCCAAGGGCACTTCCGAGGATCGAGGCGGTTTCGACTGCTCTGCCGAGGGGCGATGTGTATATGGCCTCCATCGGATGTAGGTACGAAGACGCAGATTCGACCTGCTTCTGCCCCTGCGGGGTGAGCGGACTGTTGGTCCGTCCCTGCCACCTGCCCTCGAGATTCGCTTCAGTCTGTCCGTGTCTGAAGATCGATACCGTGGTCCCCGCAGGCCCGAACTGGGTCGGATGCTCGTTCAGGTGAGTGGCGTCGTTGAACACGGCGATCTGCCTGCTGCCGTCATCGTTGATCCGGATCACGGTCGAGCCCGTGTTGTGGGATGGAACCATCCTGATCGGGCTCCCGGCCAGACCGAGTACCGCGCCCATCACGGCCCAGATCACACCGCCATGGGTGACAACCACGGCATTCTCACCATCGCTGATCGATGCGACGACCGATTCGAATGCTTCGTTCACTCGCATCCCGAAGTGCGACATCTGCTCCCCACCGCCGGGAGCGATGTCCTCGCCCCTGAGGAACGCCTCCATCTGGTTGGGGAACCTGGCCGTGATCTCGACCGATGTGAGCCCCTCCCAATCCCCCACTCCGAACTCTCGCCACGCAGCATCAGGAGTTGGATCGCCGATCATCGCCGCTGTTTGCATCGTGCGAGAGAGATCCGATGCAACGAGCAGGTCCGGACCCTGCCCGTTCCGTCGACCGGCGAGAAGCTCCAATTGCTCTTCTCCGTGCGACGACAACCCCGAGTCGGCATGACCCTGCCAACGACCGGCCCGATTGGCGTTGGTCTCGGCATGTCGGATGAGCGTGACGGTTCTGGCCATGCGGCAAGGGTAGGGAAGAACAGAGAACAGAGAACAGAGACGACATCTGTCTCTGTTCTCTCAGCGAGCGCAGCGAGCGATCTCTGCTCTTTCAGCGAGCGAAGCGAGCGATCGGCGACGA
>JBDLIR010000489.1:0-1946 GCA_039714815.1 Actinomycetota bacterium
GAATGTATCGCCATGGGCGATACCTGGGTGCACCTGCGCTACTGCGTGACCTGCGGCGTCACGGGCTGCTGTGATTCGTCGAAGAACAAACATGCACGCAAGCACTGGAACAAGACGGGCCACGGCGTTGTGCGGTCCAAGGAACCCGGGGAGTTCTGGGCATTCTGTTTCGCCGATGACGAGATCGTCGCCACGGGCAGCAACTGACCGGCCTGGAGCTGCGGGGGTGTAGCGCCGCGGTGTCCGGAACGCGGGGTCGAGCCACCTGACACGCGAGAGGAGTTCGCAAGGAACTCCTCTCAGTCACCCGGCCCGCTCTGGCGATGTTCGGATCTCGTCGCATAACCCGACTGGGTTTTCGAGTGCCTCTGGCTCTCGCTTGGTGGATGACAATCCATCACACCACCAGTACGTCCGGCCTTGTTTGTATGTATCAACACGATTGCAGATATCCCGTAGCTTGTCAATTACCAATTGGGTCCCTCTTGCGCTTCAGGCGTCCATAACGCCGGCATTTGGACGTTATGGACGCCTGAAGCGATGAGGGCGACGGAGTCGGAGGGGTCCGTCACGCGGATTCCGTGTCACAAGGGCGTGAGACAATCTCTCGTGTGAAGAGCACGAACACCACCGACACTCGATCCGGCCGCCGGGTCGGAGGAGCCGACATCGGGCTCTGCCTGACCCGAATCCACCACGATCGGTTCACGCCTTCCCGGCCGGTCTTCGACGAGGTCCGCGCCCGCGATGCTGCGCGAGGCTTCGAGCACGAGGCCAACGTCCTTGACCGCCTCGCCGAGATTCACGGCCCGATCGTCCAGGTCGACAGCGGCGCGGATGCTGTTCAGCGAACGCTCACCGCTATGGCATCAGGCGCTCGCCTCATCGCCGGTGGGCGTCTCGAGTCTCACGACGGAATCTCGGTCGGCGCACCCGACCTTCTCGTCTGGATGGAAGACGGCTACGTCGCCGTTGAGGTCAAGAACCACAAGATCCTCGGGTCGAACGGGATCGTCGGCAGCAACACGACACTTCGAGACATCGCACTGCCTGATGGGGACCGCGTGAAGTTCCGTGGAAACCGCCGCAGGGACCTCCTCCAGGTGGCCCACTACAACCGTCTGATCGACGAGGCAGGGTACGCGGCGAGTTCGCCGATCGGCGGAGTCATCGGGTCTGAGGAACCGTACGGTTGCGTCTGGGTCGATCTCACCCAGGGAGACCCATCGGTCATCGCCGAGTATCAGACGATCCTCGCAACCACCGAAGAAGCGATCGGAGAAGGCGGCCAGCACCCCGAGTCGCCGCTGTACCCGCCGTGGTGGCGCTCTGAGTGCAAGAGATGTGACTGGGCGGGGCTGTGCTCGAGCCAGCTCGAAGCTGTCAATGACGTCACACTGCTGACACGGGTAGACGCTGACTACCGCAGCGCACTCGCTGACGATGGTGTCACCACCATCGGCGATGTTGCGAACTTGACTCCCGACGATGATCGTCTGCCCGACGGTTCTGTCGTTCTCCAGGCCAGGGCGCGAACCGCCGGGCGCCTGCTGCGACGAGACGAGGGTGGCGAAGCGCTGTCCGTTCCCTCAGCACGAAGAGAGGTCGACTTCGACATCGAAACCTACGACGGTGAGATCTACCTCGCAGGGTTTCTCATCACCACCGACGAGGGATCATCGTTCGAGCCGATCTTCAACTGGGGAGGGACTCCGCAAGCCGAGGCTCAGGTGGTCGAAGAGATGTTCGCCAAGCTGGCGTCGCTGTCAGGCGACGACACGATCGTCCAACACTGGACGAACTATGAACGTCGAACGCTGACGGAAGCCGCAGAGCGCCACAAACTGTCCATCCCCGGCTTTTCAACCGTCGGCGACTGGTTCGATCACCATGCCGTCGACCTGTGCGACTGGACGCGCAAGAACTTCGTGTCGCCGAACGGTTTC
>JBDLIR010000490.1:0-1943 GCA_039714815.1 Actinomycetota bacterium
CACGTGGCCAAAGCTGATCTGTGGAAGACATCGGGGCATCTCAACTTCTACAGCGAGGACATGTACCCGGTGATGGAGCTCGATGCGGGCGAGAACCGGCCTGGCCAGGAGTACTACGTCAAGCCGATGAACTGTCCGTTCCACATCCTGATCTTCCGCGCCCGCAGCCGCTCGTACCGTGAACTTCCGATGCGGCTCTTCGAGCTCGGAACTGTGTACCGGTACGAACGCAGCGGTGTGCTCCACGGTCTCATGCGGATCAGGGGATTCACCCAGGATGACAGCCACATCTTCACGACCGAGGCCGATCTTGCTGATGAACTCAAGAGCCTGCTCAAGTTCGTCTTGATGGTTCTGCGCGATTTCGGCTTCGAGGAGTTCGAAGCGGAGCTCTCGACACGCCCTGGAAAGTACGTTGGCGACGTCGACATGTGGAAGAAGGCAGAGGCGTATCTCGCAGCGTCGCTCGACGAAGCGGGGCTGAATTACGAGTTGGCTCCGGGCGAGGGTGCGTTCTACGGCCCCAAGATCGATATCCACATCAAGGATGCCATCGGCCGAAGGTGGCAGCTCGGCACGATCCAGGTCGATTTCGCTCAGCCGGAGAACTTCGACCTCGAGTACGCAACGAATGAGAACACGCGTGAACGCCCCGTGATGATCCACCGGGCGCTTCTCGGTTCCGTGGAGCGCTTCATCGGCATCCTTGTCGAACACTACGCTGGTGCCTTCCCCATGTGGCTCGCACCGGTGCAGGTGACAGTGGTCCCGGTTGCCGATCGCCATCACGAGTACGCACACAGCGTCGGTGAGGAACTCTCCTCCGCGGGGATCCGTGTTCGGGTCGATGATGCGGACGAGACAGTTGGAGAGAAGATTCGCCGCTCGATAACGCACAAACACCCTGTGGTGATCGTCGTCGGTGACAACGATGTGGCGAACGGCACCGTCGGGCTTCGGCTGCGGGGAGAGGACCGTGAGGAACGAGGGGTCGACCTGGCACATGCCGTCGAGAAACTCACCGCAATGGCCGCACCACCGCGCTGATGTCATCGATGGCTCCCCAGCGCTTGTAGCATTCCCTCGCTAACGCGCCCCAACGCTACGAACGCCGGAGGATCCACGTGAAGTCACTCGTCAACCTGTTGGCTGCGGTCGTTCGACGCGCACCATGGGCTGTGATAATCATCACCGTCGTCATCACGATGACGCTCGGTTCATTCGCGAGTAAGTACATGCCGTCCGACGACCAGAACGAGTCGTTCGCCCCGGAGGCGCCGGAACTCGCCGCCGCAGCGCAGATCGGGGAGACCTTCGGTTCGACCGCACGACTCCAGGTGCTCACATCGAGCGAAACCGGCGACGTGATAACGCTCGATGGCCTCCAATCAGCATTGGCGCTCGAAGAATCGATCCGCGAATCCGAGGCATCGGCGTTCCTGGTCGATCAGCCGCAATCGCCGGCGATCCTTTCGTACATGACCCCTGTTCAGTTCGCGCTCAGCGCCGGTGCCCCGATGCCGACATCGGACGCAGAGGTCAAGGAACTGTACGTTGCCGGCCTCGATGGTGCACCGCCCGAATTCAGATCCTTCCTCACCGCGTTGGTCTCTGATGAGGCAGACCTTGAAACGGGCACGGCCGAACTCGGGCTGAGCGCTATCTCGTATGAATCGAGCGATGACTTCGACGAGTCCGCTGCCAGAGCCGTCGTGCTAGGTGACGCCGTGCTCGCGACGTCTTCGCCGGATACGATCACGAACGAACCCTTCAGCCTCGAGCTGATATTCGCTTCGGGCGGCGATTTCCAGACAGAGATCGCACGGTTGTTCGCATCTGCCGGGCTCATCATCCTGCTTGTGCTCGCGTTCATCTTCCTTGTGAAGCCCAGGGACGTGAAGGACCGCCTCTTGTTCTATGTCGGGGTCGCGTTGATGGTTGCG
>JBDLIR010000491.1:0-1936 GCA_039714815.1 Actinomycetota bacterium
TACTCCCCGTTCTTCGACTGGACGGACGTCGACCTTGTCACACCTCTTAGTCAGGCGACCGGGTTCGACGTCTTTCTCGAGAACGACGTCAACTCGCTGACCCTTGCTGAAAAGTGGTTCGGGCACGGCCTGGGCTACCGGAACTTCGTCGTGGTCACGGTCGGTCGAGGTGTCGGTGTCGGAATCGTTCTCAACGGTCAGTTCTACAACGGAACCGTTGGTGGCGTCGGTGAACTCGGACATATCCCCGTGCTTCCCAACGGACCCCTCTGCACGTGTGGGAACAGGGGCTGTCTCGAGACCCTTGCCAGTGACGACGGTGTCGTCACGATGGTCGCCGGCCGGCTCGCTGAAGGCGCAGAGTCTGTTCTTTCGGCTGTCGAGACGATCGAGATCGATGACGTGTTCTCGGCTGCTCGCGACGGAGATGAGGTTGCAGCCGAAGCGCTTCAGCAGTCAGGTGAATGGCTCGGCACCGGGCTCGCAACGCTCTGCAACCTCCTGAACCCTGAACTGATCATCGTTGCCGGCGAGGGTGTTGAGGCGGGGAGTTTCCGTCTGGACCCGATGCGCAGAGCACTCGAGGAGAAGCGTTTCGACGGCCGCGATCCCGGACCTGAGATCGTCTTTGAGTTTGCGGGCGATCAGGCATGGGCACGCGGTGCTGCCTGCGTCGTCCTGGGCGAGTTCTTCCGATCTCCGCTACCGGGATATCAGACTCAGGATCGAGCACTCGTATCGCGATGAACTGGCTTGGATCCTCGCGCAACTGGTGGATCATCTTCATCGCACCCAGCCTGATCATGCTGCTCATCTTCACCGTTGCACCCATCGGCGCCGCAGCGGTGCTGAGCCTCTTCCAGTGGGATCTGCTCACCGCCCCTCGGTTCACTGGAATCGGGAACTTCGTCGAACTCGCCGGGGACAGGGACTTCCACGCCGCGATTGTGCACACGCTCACCTTCATCGTCGGATACGTCCCACTCGTCATGGCCGTCGGCCTCGGCCTTGCGCTGCTCCTTGACCGTCTGCAGCGCTTCTCGGGCCTGACACGCATCGTGTTCTTCATGCCCGTCGTGTCTGCGTGGGTCGCGGTTGCTCTCATGTGGACGTGGATGCTCAACCCGCGCTTCGGTGTCGTCAACTGGGCCCTGAGTCTCATTGGCATCGAGGGCCCTGCGTGGCTCTTCGAGAAGGGATGGGCGATGGTCGCGGTCATCGCTGCAAGCGTCTGGAAGGACGCCGGGTTCGTGATGATCCTGTTCCTCGCGGGTCTTCAGGCTGTGGGCACAAGCCACCGCGAGGCGGCGCTGATCGATGGTGCGAACGGCTGGCAGGCCTTCTGGAGAGTGACGTTCCCCCTGTTGAGCCCCACTGTGTTCCTCGTCTCGGTGATCCTCCTGATCAACTCGTTCCAGGTGTTCGAGCAGGTGTGGATCATGACCGAGGGAGGCCCCCTGAACTCGACCACTGTCGTGGTGGAACAGATCGTGCGGAACGCATTCAGCTTCGGACGAATGGGGTACGCCGCTGCGATGTCATGGGTGCTGTTCGCGTTCATCTTCGCCGTCACGCTGATCCAGGTTCAACTGCAGAAGCGTTGGGTGCACTATGGAAGCTGACAGCACGACGGCCATCCGTTCGCGGCGCCTGGAAACACGTCGGGCGTATCGTCGACCCAGGTTCGCGCCGTGGAAGGTGCTCGCGACCTCCCTCCTGGCACTCGCTGGGCTGTCGATGGTTTTCCCATTCGCATGGACCCTGTCCTCTTCCCTACAACCGAGCGAAACGCTGCTCCAGGTCCCCCCGCAGCTGATCCCGAGGGAACCGTCTCTTGACGCCTATCGCCGGGTAATGGACGTCACGCCCTTCGCCAGAATGGTTGTGAACTCCGTCATCGTCACCGTCTTCGTGACAGTCCTCCAAGTCCTCACCA
>JBDLIR010000492.1:0-1933 GCA_039714815.1 Actinomycetota bacterium
CTCGCGCCAGGTGTCTGTCTTCGGGTCGTATGCGGCACCGAGATTCACCGGTTCATACCGCGAGCCGTAGAAGATCGCTTCGTTGCCATCCCACACGGCGTACCAGCCGCCCACGAACTCCGGCGCGGCTGTGGCCGTTCTCCATTCGAGCCTGCTGGGGTTCCAGATCGTGGTGACGCCTCGCCATATGAGCATCTCGTCGCCGGTCCACAGGGCGATCTGACCACCGCGTCCGGGATACGGCGCTTCAGCGATCCGGTGCGAGTACTCGCCTCCCGGGGCATATCCCCACCCTCCATACTCCTCGACCTCGATGCCGTGCCCAGAGAAGTACAGCAGTTCGTCGCCGCTCCACACCATCGTCGTCGAGTCGAGGCGCGTCGCCTTGGGGTTCGGGAGCAACTCCCACGGTGAGGATGTTGCCGGTTTCGAGTACCCGGTTGCCTCGACTTTTGACAGATCGATGCGCCAGAAGGCGTTGCCTGTCCCGGTCGAACACCAGAGCTCCAGCCTGTGTCTCGCCGTGTCGCCGGGCACAGGTACACACGCATCGGAGAACCAGTCAACGGTGTCCGGCCCCCAGATCGTGAACCACCGTTGCGCAATGTCGCTCCACACCGCAGCACGGTCGCACAGCATCACGAACACATCCTCCCCGACGGCAGCAGTCCTGGGACGACAACTGTTGCCTTCGAGTGAAGGCCCAGGGAGCACCCGCCAACCTTTGTCCCTGGTCCACTCGGCCGCATCTCCGTCAGCGCGCCACGCTATGAGCTTTGTTCCCGTCCATGCCGCTGATAGACGCCCACGGCCCACGAGTGGTGGTGCGTCGTACTCGGTCCACTCCTGTGTCACAGGGTCGAATCCGGCCATGCGGCCAAGACCATCGTCAGTGGCGGCCTCCCCATTGGGATCGAGCAGCGCTCCGATGAGCAGCATCTCGTCACCGGTCCAGAATGCGTCTGCGTAGGTGAGGCTGAACGGCGGGTCAGGGTAGGTTCTGCAGCATCCAAGATCCGGCCCGTAGGACGCCACGAAGAGATTGTCGTCGCGAGTCGGAGGATGGATCCGGTAACCGACGAGGACGACCTGGTCGCCTGTCCACACACCCGCAAGCGGGAACGCCCCCGAAGCCGACCCCGTCGGGGGATAGGCAAGCTCCCGCCACGTGTTGGAGTCGGGTTCCCACGCCGCCGCGGCACCCGAGAACACGAACATCTCGCTTCCTGTCCATACCATCGTCGGGTCCGCCCCGGCGGAAACGGGTGCTGGTGCCATTTCAGTCCACGTTCTTCCGAAGTACGAACCTCCAGCAGGGTTCCCACCCCGCTCGGATGGACCGAGGCCTCCCCACACGACGATGCGGTTCCCGGCACGCGTGGCAACGAATCCTCTCCGATGTCCGAGGTCGCCCACACTCAGCGGCGTCCAGCCGGATGCGTACCCAAGCGCCCGTACCGAATCAGTGTCGGGTGCCTGCGTCGAGGTCGTCGTCGCAGCAGTCGTTGCGGCTTCGAGGGGGACCGTCGTGCGGTTGGTGAAGTCGAGCGTTGTTGGCGCAGCACTGTCCACAGAACCGCTCGAGCGGAAGAACACGAACAGCGCGATCAACGCAACCGCTATCAAGACCGGACCGAGCAACCGGCCGGCCACTTCCCGTGGGTCTTCCTCCTCCACACACCGAACCTAGCAAGAGTTCCGACAATCCCGAAGAAATCTGTCTTCGGATCGCAACACTGCGCTCCGCAATCCTGACCTGGCGTACCCGTGCACGCCCATAGTCCGGATACCCGTAGCAGCGGTGCGATACGAGGTGTAGCCTCGGAGCACCGATCCTGGAGATGTATGGGAGACGCGCTGTTCGAGATCAGGGACTACCACTACCGGGCCGATCGCATCGACGAGTACCGGGTGTGGGCCCACGAGGCTGCGA
>JBDLIR010000493.1:0-1926 GCA_039714815.1 Actinomycetota bacterium
TGCAGTTGCTTCACCATGGCGTACGTAGCACGTCGCTTTGCGATATCCGATGTGGGTTCGCTCGACTCTGACGGGTCGATTCCGCCGCTGAGCAGGGTAGGGCCGAACGCCTTCAGGTCGATCCCCACCGTGAAGGACTTCCCCCGGGCTGCGATGACGATGGCCCGTGTGTTGTCGTCCTTGTCGAGCGCATCCATGACCATGGGGAGATCCGCCCAGAATTCGTGAGCGAACGCGTTTCGTTGCTGCGGTCTGTCCAGCCAGACGACGGCGACGTGGTCTGTGAACTCTACCGTGATGACATCCGATGATGGGATCTGTGCGTGTTCCATTTGACTCAGCCTACCGCGCGAGGACTTTGGCGCTGATCTGGCTGATATATCAGCCAGATCAGCGCCAAAGTCCTAAGGCTTGAGCGAGAAGGGTGGGTATTCGTCGGTGAGGGCTGCAAGCCATGCCCACGCCCGTGCCCACCACCGGTGGAAGCCGACGAAGTAGTAGTGGAGTGACAGCGGGAGAGACCCGTTGATCAAGATCATCAGATAGCCGAACCACGCAAGGAAGAGTGTGCCGACGGTGAGCCACAGCAGCACGAATAGGTGCGGAGCTGCAAGCAATGACCGGATCAAGAGGATCCCCGCGACCGCGAGGAGCTTGCTCTGGGGCTCGGGTGCCTCAACCACGGTCACCTGTGCAGGGTGGTTCTCGTCCGTCCCGAACGTGGGGTAGACGTCTGTCGTGCTCGTAAACCAAGCAAAGACCCTGCTGATCCATTCAATGAATATCAGTTCGAGATTTTCGACCCAGAATGGCTTGCCACCGGTGAACAGGATGTACCAGTAGCCGATCCACACGATGACCTGCACGACCATCCCATACGCGAGCAGCAGGAAGATGTGCGGAACCAACAGGAACCCTTTTGCGAAGAGGATCAGCCCGAGTGCGGCCAGACCCCTGTTCCGTTGCTCGTCATCGACGGGGACGATGAAGTCCACCGGGTATGGAGTGGTATTGGTCATTTCCACCTCGATCGTGCGTAGTCGGCGAATTCATCTGTCAGCAGTCTTCGGGTTGAGTTTCCCATACGGACGTAGAAATCCGCGGTTCTGTTGCCTTTGGGCTCGTTGACGAAGACAGGACTATCAGAAGGTAACACTCTGACGACCACGACGTAGTCCCCGTCATAGGCGTCGAAGCTCACTGAGATGAAGGCGAGCGCAGGCGATCCAAGCGTTGTGTCGAGGAAGTCGGTGAGCCAGAGTTCGTACCTGTCATGGTCCGGGGCCTTCATCAGCGACAGGTCGCCGTCGAGGCCCAGCGCATTGCCATCGTCGTCGACACCGATGACGAGCACACCACCGTCGGCGTTGAGGAACCCCGCAACCGTCTTCGCGATTACCAGTTCGATCTTGTCATCTCGCTGTCCCGTGTGGAGATTCCTCCTGGACGTTGACTTGAACTCGACGATGGCGGACTCTCCATCTGCAACGAGATCGGTGATGGTGCGTTCGGCGCCCTGCCGCCATCCAAACCGGCCTGCAAGCCACGAACCCACGCCGAGCACGAGAACGGATCCGAGAATCCCTCCGACGAAGGTCGCAGGGCTGAGCCGATCGAGTTCCTGCGCTCCGAAGATCAGGTTGACGCCTGTGGCCCCGATACCAGCGCCGACCATCCCGATCAAGGTCGTTTCAGCGAGGGACAAGCGTTGCTCACCCGGCAGGATCCACCGGGCTATCAGCCCGAGGACCAATCCGCCCGCGATGACGGCGAATATGAAGAGAGGCGTCTGCATCCGGTGTCCTACACGAGCTCCACGGTCGAGGGGCCCTCGATGATCCGTCCGATCGCTCCAGCTTCGATGTCGTGTGTCCGCAGGGAGACCAGGGTGGCGTCCACGACGGATTCGGGGATCACGATCACGAA
>JBDLIR010000494.1:0-1923 GCA_039714815.1 Actinomycetota bacterium
GGGATGAACGAAATGATCGGAACGGTGGTTTCCAAGCCGATCAGTTCCTTGCCCCATCCCCATTGGAAGACCATGACGAGCACGCCGTACGCGGCGCCGATGCTCAACAGGTTCAACAGCGCAGCCTTGAGCGGCACCAGGATCGAGCGGAACAGGACGGTGAGCAGCAGGAACGACAGCACGATCACCGAGATGATGAAGATCGGCAGTCGATCGTTCACCTGGTTTCCGATGTCGGCGAAGCTCGCGGCAGCACCACCGACGTGGGCCACTGCCGGGCTCTGGTCGAGCACGGGAGGCAGGACATCTGCCCTGAGCCGTTCGATCGTGTCGAGCGTTGCGTCGTCCTGTGGCGCCGTAGTCGGGAAGGCGACCAGCGCCGCGACACCGGCTTCCGTGTTCACACTCGGTGGAGCAACACCGGCAATGCCGCTGTCGGCACCGATCGCATCGACGAGAGGCTCGACGACGGTTGCGTCCTCGGAGATGTCGACGGCGATGAGGAGCGGTCCGTTGATCCCTGCGCCGAATCCCTCGGCGACGAGGTCGTAGGCGCGGCGCTCGGTACGTGACTCGGGCAGTGTCCCCTCGTCCGGGAAGCCGAGCCGCAGTGACAGCACCGGTGCCGCCAACAGCAGCAGGACGGCCGTCGTCCCGATGGTGTACGCCCACGCGTTCCTCGTGACGTGCTCTCCCCATTGCTTCCAGCGCGACATCGCGGCGCCACTGTTCATCTTCTTGTTTCGATGGACTCCGAGTCGGTTGATCCAATGCCCGGACAGGCCGAGCAACGCAGGCAGCAACGTGACCGACGCAACGACCATGATCAGGACGACCACCGAGATGGCGACGCCCGCCGCGGTCATCGCAGGGACGCCGGCAACGGCGAGCCCGAGGATCGCTATGACGACGGTGCCGCCTGCGAAGATGACCGCTTGTCCTGCGGTGGCAACGGCGCGACCGGCGGATTCGACGACGGTCATGCCCCGAGCGAGGAACTCCCTGTGCCTCGTGACGAGGAACAGTGCGTAGTCGATGCCCACACCGAGGCCGATCATGGCAGCCAGTTCCGGTGCCCAGCTCGGAACGTCGATCAGGTAGGCAATGAGTGACATTGCGCTGACGCCGACTGCGAGCCCGAACAGGGCCATCCCGATGGGGAGCCCCATCGCGATGAGCGATCCAAAGGCAAACAGCAGGATGACGACCGCAGCGACGAGGCCGATCATCTCACCGATGCCGGTCTCGGCCTCCTCGAACGAGAAGAACAGTTCACCGTTCATCTCGACTTGGAGCGGTGAGCCCTCCCTTGCTGTGGCACCGAACTCCTTGAGGTTCTCCAGATCGCCTGCGTCGAGTTCTTCGATGACGGGATACTGGACGCGGATGAGCGCGATCCGGCCGTCGGGGGACACCGATCCGCTCGCAACCGCGGCCTCAGCCCCGGACACAAGTGCACCGGAGGGGTCGCTGGTACCGATCACATTCGGCAGACCGGCAACGCCTTCCTGGATCTCGGAGAGGGCGGAAGTCGCCTCAGGCGAACTGAAGAACGTCTGCCTCTCGTCAAGCGGAGTCACGACCACCAGTGCGGTGAGCCCTGCCGAGTCGGATTGCGCCGCCTCGAGAAGTTCGATGGCTTGTTGGGAGTCGAGACCGGGAACCTCGAATGCGTCCTCGAGTTCCTGCCCGAAGACGCCGGCTGCGCCGATGACGAGTACCGAAACGAGGAGCCACACGCCAATGGCGGTCCACGGGCGGACGGCAGCCGTCCTCCCGAGCCGGTATAGGAATTGTGACATCGATGCGCCCCCTTGGCGACGCGCCGACTTGGTTGATGATTGCACGGGGATTCCTCCTGTGTCTGTGGTGATTGGGTGCAATCGTTTCGAATCCGACCGACAGAAACATCAGGCGAACGGC
>JBDLIR010000495.1:0-1907 GCA_039714815.1 Actinomycetota bacterium
AGATGCCAGATGCCAGATGCCAGATGAAGCATCGCGCGTCATGCTTTCTGGAAGCGAGCGCAGCGAGCGATCTGCTATCTGGTATCTGGAAGCGAGCCCGCGAGCGATCTGGTATCTGGAAGCGAGCGCAGCGAGCGATCTGGCATCTGGTATCTGGAAGCGAGCGCAGCGAGCGATCTAGTACCGCGAGGCGCCGGCCGAGCCAAGAACCATCTTCGCCTGTTGCACATCGGTGCGAATCTGAGACACGAGAGCGTCGACCGAGGCGAAGCGCTGCTCGTTACGGATACGATCCACGAACTCCACACGCATGTCCTTGTCGTACAGGTCGATGTCGATGTCGAAGAGGTACACCTCGATGACCTCATCACCGCCCCCGAACGTTGGGCGCGTTCCCACATTGCACACGCCAGGGTACGTCACGCCGTCAACGGTGCACACCACGGCGTACACGCCCCCTGCCGGGCGAACCAGACAGGCCGGCATCGTCACATTGGCTGTTGGGAATCCGATCGTCCGCCCCCTGGCGTCCCCTGCAACGACGATCCCGGAGATCGCAAACCTGCGGCCGAGCATCCGGGCTGCAAGCTCAACACCACCGGAAGCCACAGCAGCACGGATCGCTGATGACCTCACCTCGGTTCCATGAAGGTCGACGATCGGTGTCTCGATCACGACGAACCCTCTGTTCTGCCCGAGAAGCCGAAGCGTGTCAACCGTCCCTTTCGCTCCCGCCCCGAACCGGAACCCGGAGCCGACCGCGACCGCGTCGGCGTTGAGGCCCTCGACGACGTGTGTTTCGATGAAGTCCGCAGGCGACAACGCACGGGTCGCGTCGGTGAAGTCGATGACCGCTGCCGTGTCGACACCCGCCTGAGCGAACAGCTCCAGACGATCCTGGAGAGATGTCAGAGCAGGAGGCTCCGACCCCGTGACAACGGACGTAGGATGCGTGCCGAACGTGAGCGCTGCCAGCGGTAGATCAGGATGTGCCTGCTTGACTGCCCTGAACACCGCAAGATGCCCTCGATGAACGCCGTCGAATACCCCGATGGCGACAGCATGCCGGTCACCGTCTGGATTCCACAGCGTCGGGTCTCCTGTGAATACTTTCATTGGATCACAACCTCGGGGACGAGCGAGCCATTGTCATCACGATACATGGCTATCAGCTTGCCGTCCCTGTCACTGATTCGCAAGAAGTCCCGTGTGAGCGCGTCATCTGGCGCGATGTGCGCCGACAGTTCACGGCCGTTCCTCACCTGGAAGGCCATCGTCTCATCAACTCGGATCTCGGGGAAACCTTCGAGTACCGAACCGGGGTCGAGAACGAGGCGCTCGATGTCGTCATTGGCCGCAGCAGCCACGATCTCATCAACGCTCAGCGCATCCTTGACATGGATGGATCCGTTGCGCACACGCCGTAGTGCCGTCAGGTGCGCACGGCCGCCAACCGACCGGCCGAGGTCATCGGCAAGCGTGCGGATATAGGTGCCGGTGGAGCACACGGTCCGGAACGTGATCTCCGGGTAGTCCGAAGGTGCCAGATCTATCAACTCGAGCTTGTCGATAGTCACTTTCCTTGCCTCACGCTCAACGATCTTCCCCTCGCGGGCAAGTTCGTACAACCTCTTGCCTTCGACTTTGCGTGCCGAGACCATCGGTGGGATCTGCGTGATCTCCCCGGTGAAACGCTCCATTACGGTGCGGACCTCGGCTTCCGTCACAGGGAGAGGCTCACGCGAGATAACGGCGCCGTCGGCATCGAGGGAGTCGGTCGCGACACCGAACAGAGCCGTTGCAAGGTACTCCTTGCGTGCACCCTGTACGAATCTCAGAAGTCTTGTTGCGCCGCCAAGACCGAGGATGAGCAGACCCGTTGCCATGGGATCGAGCGTCCCCGCATG
>JBDLIR010000496.1:0-1907 GCA_039714815.1 Actinomycetota bacterium
GGGCAGGATCGCCGTGTTCAACCGGAGTCACTACGAAGACGTACTCGTCGTGCGTGTCAACGACATCGTTCCCGAAGCCGTCTGGTCGAAGCGCTACGAGCACATCCTCAACTTCGAGGCCATGTTGAGCGACGAAGGGACGACGGTCGTCAAGATCATGCTTCACATCTCCAAAGATGAGCAGAAGGAACGCCTCGAAGCGCGGCTCGCCGACCCGACGAAGAACTACAAGTTCAATCCCAACGACCTGGCCACACGTGAGCGGTGGGACGACTACATGAAGGCCTATGAGGAAGCGATTTCCAGGACGTCGACGTCGGCTGCTCCCTGGTACGTGGTGCCGGCCGACCGGAAGTGGTATCGCAATCTCGTCGTCTCCCAGATCCTGATCGACACGATCAAAGGAATCGACCTTGCATACCCGGTCGCAGACTTCGATCCGTCGACGATCACGATCGAGTGAGCGGTCGGGTATCCCAGGTCAGACATGGACACTCCTTGGATCCGTCGCCGTCAGATTGATTGAGTGAGGACTGAGAGCAGAGAGCTGAGAAGGCGAGAGAGTGAAGTGCAAAGACGAAAGAAGAGAGGGTGAAGGCTGATAGCTGACCGTCCACTGTTCGACGAGCCCACGAGGAGGACCAATGACCGACTTCAGCCCACAGACCTGGCAGCCACTTCCCGCACCTGCGCTCAGCGGTGACCTCGAGAAGAACGACGCCCTCGACGCAGCCGAACTATGGGGAACCCCCGGCCGAGGTCCCGAGGATGTTGTGGTTGACCGCGATGGCTCCGCTATCGCCGGCCTCGAGGACGGGCGGATCGTGCGCGTCACAGCGTCCGGAGCCGAGGAGATCGCCAACGCTGGCGGCCGACCACTTGGTATCGAGTGGCTCGAAGATGGTGCGCTCGTTGTGTGCAATGCGGATCTCGGACTCCAACGGGTGACCCTGAACGGGGAAGTCACATCGCTGGCGAGCGGGTACCAGGGAATCGACTTCAAGTTCACGAACAACGCGGCCGTCGCGAGCGATGGCACGATCTACTTCTCGGACACCTCGACCCGATGGTCGATCCATGAGTACGTCTCCGACTTGCTCGAAGGACAAGCCACCGGGCGCGTGTTCAAGCTCACTCCTGACGGTTCGCTCTCGCTCGTTGCCGATGGATTCCGGTTCGTGAACGGACTTGCTCTCGATGGCGGGGAGGAATCACTGTTCATCGCAGAAACCGCCACATACCGGGTGCACCGCCACTGGCTAAAGGGCGACAGGGCCGGCGAAACGGATCTCTTCCTCGACAACATTCCCGGTTTCCCCGACAACCTCAGTATCGCCGATGGGATCCTGTGGGTGCCCCTGGCTTCGCCGCGTCAAACGATGGTCGACATGATGCTGCCTCGCAAGTGGATGCGGACCCTGTCGTACCGCCTTCCAGAGGCACTGAAACCGAAGCCGGTCCGCCACGGGATCGTGCTCGCCTACGACCTGGACGGAAATCTCGTCCACAATCTCCAGAGCGCATCAGGCACCGTGGCGGTCACCACAGGCACACGACTCCACGACGGTCGCCTCTACATCGGCAGCCTCACGGAACCTCACATCGCAGTCTTGGAGTTGTAGCAAGCCCATGACTGCGATGAGCGGAACGCCGGCATTTCCGCGTCGAACCGGGATACTAACCCTTGATCATGCTGTGTCATGATGTATCATGACAAGATGACGATGCAGAAATTCTCCTCACAGGCAAGACCCGAGTTGCTGGACGAAGTCCGTCGTATCGCCGCAGCCGAGGGACGACAGTTCCAGTCGGTATTGGACGAGGCCCTGGCTGAGTGGGTAGAGAAGAAGAAGGGCGAGGCACCTCGCCCCAATGTGATCGCACACACCAAGGCATCCATTGCACGA
>JBDLIR010000497.1:0-1851 GCA_039714815.1 Actinomycetota bacterium
CGCACGGCTCACCGATCCTCCGCTCACCACACTTCGCCAACCCGCCGCGCAGATGGCCACGGCTGTAGCGTCGCTGCTCGTAGGCGATCAAGCCAGCAGCCGCAATGTGCCTGCTCAGCGCTTCCGCGCCGAGCTCGTGATCGGTCGCTCGACAGGCAGGCCGCGCGCCTGATCCCCCATCCGCTTCTTGCGTCCACAGCGACCATATGCCGTCGCTGTGGACGCAAGAAGCGGAAATGTCAGAGGTGACCCTCGTTGTTGCCCCACCGCCAGGCGGAGCCGTGATCGGTCCAGTAGACCGGTGTCCCCTGATGTGCGCTGCTTGCCCTGCGCTGTGCGATCAGGCGCTTGGCGGCTGCCAGTATTTCGGCCGATGGATCGAAACGCATGGGCACCCTGCCGACGCTCAGACCGCCCTCGGCTTCGCTCCTTCGATGTGAGAGTGCCTGTTCGGTTCCATAGAAGATGCTCGGGACGCCGGGGAGCGACAACAAGATTTCAAGGGCGTGCTCGAGGGTCTCCTCGCTGCCCTCCCATCCATGGATCGCTCTGGCCATGTCGTGGTTGTCGAAGAACCGCACCCATGAGAACTCGTCGGGGGAGAGCACGGCGGCCGACTCTCGTTCGATCTCTGCGAACGCCTCGGGTGCGAGTCTCCCTGCCAGGAGTTCCCGCAGGCCATAGGCAAACGGGAAGTCGGTCACTCCGTCGAGGATGCCGCCATACCGTCGGGAGAGGTGTGCCGTTGCCGTGACCTCCCCGAACATCCAGACCTCGGGGTCGATGTTTTCGACATGGCTTGTGAGGTTGGCAAAGAACGACTCGGACGGGCCGAGAGCGTGGTCGATCCGGTACCCATCGATGCCGAATTCCTCGATCCAGTAGCGTGCGACGTCGAGCATCGCGGCGCGTGCGTCGGGATTGTCGAGGTTCACCTTCGGCATCGTGTGCGCCGTGAAGAACTTCTGATACGAGCCATCGTCTTCGATGAAGAACCAGTCGCGCTTTGGCCCGCCGTCGATGGCGTCGCGGAACCATGGATGTTCATGTGAGATGTGATTCGGGACGAAATCGAGGATTATGCGGATGTCCCTGTCGTGTGCGGCGGTGACGAGTCTTCTCAAGGCCTCGTCTCCCCCGAACCGCTCATCGACGGACTTCATGTCGGCTGTGTCGTATCCGTGATAGCTGTTGCAGGTGAAAATCGGTGTCAACCACACGCAGTCGACGCCGAGTTCGCTGAGCCACCCGAGGTGGGCCGTCACGCCATCGAGGTCGCCGCCAGCCCAGCCGTAGTCAGGCTCAGGCATCGTGAGGATGCCGTCCTTGTTTGCGAACCGGTCGACGAAGATCTGGTACACGACCGTGTCTCGCGTCCAGGCGGGCGGCTTGCGTGACGTCGTGCGGTGTGCGAAGACCTTGGCCTTCTCGAGTGGCAAACGTCCGTCTGCGTAGTGATGGGTTCCGTCAGAGAGGGTCGCTTCGACGATGTAGTGCGACGTCGTTCTATCCGGCTTCCCGAAGAGCGTCGCAATCCAGTCGTTGCCCGACCTGTAGAACGGGACTTCCTCGCCGTGGGCTGCGATGTGGCCGGGCGTGTACGGCCCGTCGCCGTCGACTACGTATGCGTTCACCGCGACGTACCCGGGGACTGTTGCGGTCCTCAGCAGCACCGGATCTCCCGGCCTGATGATCGCTGGCGTCCGGTCGTACTGGTGGCTCACCGCGAACCCACCTTCGATCCCGAACATCCCGAACGCAAACGTCGCCTCAGGCCGTTTTCGGGAAAGCTCGGAGTCGGTCATGCGTGCAGATTACCCGCTGCACCTTCCATGCTGTTGGCCGTCGGCC
>JBDLIR010000498.1:0-1849 GCA_039714815.1 Actinomycetota bacterium
GGTGCCTACAGCCTCGCAGAGGTTGCGCCCGAGCACGTGGCCTCCAACGCATACTGGGGTCCGGTACTCGACAGAGGGCTATGGGACTACTGGCTCACATGGGCAGTCGGCGGCATCGCCGTCGGCGGCTTCTTGTCTGCTCTCCTCGCCGGCCGCATCAAGTTCGGCATCGACCGGGGAAGCCTGATCTCACGCCGCTCCCGTCTGCTCTTCGCCCTCGGCGGTGGATTGGTCGTTGGTTTCGCAACACGGATCACACGGGGCTGCACGTCGCATCATCTGTCTGAAGCGGCTTTGTTTTCGCTTGGATCGTGGCTGTTCCTCGGCGCCGTGTTCGTCGGAGGATTCGCGACGGCATTCGTATTCAGGAAGGTATGGCGATGAGCGCACCGTTTCCCTTCGTTCCCCTGAACGGAATCTCCCCGTACGTTTTCCTGCTGATGGCGGGCCTTGTGGGACTCGTGTTTGGCTGGTTCCTCGAGCGCGCTGGCTTCGGCTCAGCTAAGAAGATCACAGCGGTCTTCACGATGCGTGACTGGGATGTGTACCGAGTCATGTTCACTGCGGTCATCACCGCGATGATCGGCGCCCAACTTCTCGGCGCAGTGGGACTCCTCGATCTCGGGCTCCTCGAGATCAGCACGACGTACGCTGCGGCGATGGGTCTCGGTGGGATCCTGTTCGGCGTCGGTTTCTACTTCGGGGGATTCTGCCCTGGAACTGCGGTCGTCGCGTTCGTACGAGGCCGGCTCGATGGTCTCGTGTTCCTCGTCGGGATCATCCTGGGCATCTACGGGTTCGCCCTCTTCTTCGACGGTCCCGGCCAGGCCTCGTGGTTCCAGAGCTTCTTCGCACCCAGCGACGCATCACCCATGACTCTGGTCGAGAGTCCCTACGTGTGGTACTGGGTTGCCGGGATCACACTGGTGGTTCTCCTGAGCTTCCGCTACCTGTACATCTTTGAGCAGCGTTTTGCGCTTCGCACGCCCGAAGAGTTGGAGAACGCGACCCCCCGCCCGGCGGTTGTGCGGCCAAAGGCCAAGATGGCCACGCGACTCGCCGTTACGCTGACCGTGCTCCTGGTCGGCGTCCTCGGAGTTCTGCAGATCGGTGACGAAGAACCCGAAGTCCTTGCAGTCGGGTCCGAGATCCCGGCGGCCGTGGCTGTCGACAGTGACGCGGTGCCCGTCGTCGACCCGCTCAGTTTGGCCGGGTGGATCGTCGCCGACGCCAACCGCATGGCCGAGGACAAGGCACCGAACAGCTACGTGATCGACCTGCGGACCGATCATGAGCGCACCGTGATCCCGATTCGTGACGCGCTGGTGCTTGTGCCGTGTGAGGGCACTGACGACCAGTTCGACACGACACTTTCAATGCTCAACGGTGTGCTGAC
The DNA here is from genome assembly GCA_039714815.1 of Actinomycetota bacterium. Classification (GTDB taxonomy): domain Bacteria; phylum Actinomycetota; class Acidimicrobiia; order Spongiisociales; family UBA5794; genus JAMBLL01. Next base: position 1,397 of record JBDLIR010000498.1, read on the forward strand.
CGACGCCGATCGGAACAAGCCGCTTGTGATCGTCGACGATGGGTACTCCGGGGTCGCGAGCGATCTCGTTCAAGACCTGCGTCTCGAGGGGCTCAGTGCGCTGATGCTCGACGGAGGCTCGGTGGCATGGCAGGACGAGGTCCTCGCCGAGGATGCTGTCTGGCCCGAATGGATCGTGGATTCCGCCGGGTCGTCAGGTTCGTCGGAACCTGTTCCCAGCGTGGCTGACTACCACGATGACGTCAGGCTCTGGATGAAGGGGGAGACCTCTGTCGCACCCGCGTACATCGCGATCCCGGGCACGGCCCAACTGCCAAGCGAGGCAGCAACCGTCACCGCCACGGGAGGCGGGGGAGGCGGCTGCGGGTAGGGCTCGCTGACGCTCGCGGACCCGCTCGCAGGCTCGCTCTTGGACCCGCTGCGCTCTTGGATCCGCTCGCAGGCTCGCTCTTG
>JBDLIR010000499.1:0-1843 GCA_039714815.1 Actinomycetota bacterium
GAAACTCGCCGAACTCGGGGCCAAACAAGCCAGGCTTCTACGAAATGGTGAAGAGACGCTCGTGGATCCAATAGAACTCGCCCCCGGCGACACCATCGTCGTCCTCCCCGGAGAGAAAGTGCCTGCCGACGGCATCGTGATCAGCGGGCGATCGGGCGTCGACGAATCGATGCTCACCGGAGAGAGTGTCGCGGTCACGAAGGAATCCGGCGACAACGTGTTCGGTGCGACCGTCAACCAGCAGGGCCGCCTCGAGATCGAGGTCACAGAGGTCGGCCCCAACACCGCTCTGAGCCAGATCATGAAACTGGTCGCCGACGCACAGGCGACCAAGGCCCCCGTACAGAAGCTTGCAGACCGGATCTCGGGCATCTTCGTTCCTGTGGTGATCGTGATCGCACTCGCTGTTGCGGCCGTGTGGCTTGTCCTTTCAGGTGACCCGAGCGTTGCCGTTCGCAACGGTGTCGCCGTGCTCATCATCGCGTGCCCGTGCGCCCTCGGACTCGCCACACCTACAGCGATCATGGTCGGATCAGGCAGGGGTGCTGAGATGGGTGTCCTGTTCAAGAACGCCGAGGTGTTCGAGCGTGCCAAGGGTGTGGACACCGTTGTGTTCGACAAGACGGGCACCCTCACGCGTGGCGCCATGACCCTCGTCGAGATCGTCACGAATGGTGATAGAGCCGAGTTCCTCAAGTTGGCGGGCAGCCTCGAATCGGGGTCTGAGCATCCAATCGGAAAGGCTGTTGCGCTCGGCGCTGAAGAGGAGGACATCGACCTCGAACCTGTTCACGACTTCGAGTCCATCCAGGGCAAGGGAGCACGCGGCAACGTGTCGGGAAAGACCGTCCTCATTGGCAAGCCGATGCTGTTCACCGAGGCTGGATTCACCGGCATCGAAGAGTGGCAGGACACCTTCGACGAGATCGCAATCAAGGGGAACACAACCTTCATCGTCGGTTGGGACAACCAGATCAAAGGTGTGTTGAGTGTCGCCGATACCGTACGACCAACGTCCGCACAGGCGATCAAAGATCTCCACGATGAGGACATCTCCACCGTGATGCTGACCGGGGACTCCCATCACACCGCAAGTGCAATAGCGTCGGTCATCGGCATCGACGATGTCGTGGCCGAGGTGCTCCCCGGCGAGAAGTCCGAAGCCGTGGCGGCAATGCAGGCGAAAGGTCGGGTTGTGGCGTTCGTCGGTGACGGGATCAACGATGCGCCCGCGCTCACGGTCGCCGACCTGGGCATGGCCGTCGGTTCAGGGACGGATGTTGCGATCGAGGCCGGTGACGTCGTGTTGATGTCCGGCGACCCATCGACGTCTGTCACAGCGATACGGCTCGCAAGGCGAACGTTCGCAACCATCCGGCAGAACCTCTTCTGGGCCTTCGGCTACAACACAGCAGCGATACCGCTTGCAGCGCTTGGCCTGTTGAACCCGATGATCGCAGCGGCAGCGATGGCGTTCTCGTCGGTATCTGTCGTGACGAACTCCGTGAGGCTCCGTCGCTTCAAGGCGTAGGACAGAGGCCAGACACGAGATGCCAGATGCCAGATGATCGGAAACGTAGATCGTAAATCGTAAATCGGAAGGCGGAGAACAGAAGAGAGCCGTCAGCCGTCAGCTGTCAGCTGTCAGTAGGAAGTACTTGGTCCTTGGTACTCAGTACTTGGACGGAACCTGGATCACGTTCTGTTCCCTCCCTCACGGAGTGGGGGAGGTGGCCGAGCGCAGCGAGGTCGGAGGGGGAGACCATGATGATCCACTGAGCTTGCGCGCGGGCTGAGTGGTACGACTTGGTTTCCCCCTCTGTCTCGTTCCTCGACATCTCCC
>JBDLIR010000500.1:0-1833 GCA_039714815.1 Actinomycetota bacterium
AGGAAAGCTGCTTCCCTCCCTCGACGAAGTCGGGGGAGGTGGCCGAGCGCAGCGAGGTCGGAGGGGGCCTCCGATTTCTGGCGATTTACGATTTACGATTTACGATCTACGCTTTCCGTCTGTTCTCTGTGCTCCTTCCTGGCTGTCAGCCGTGAGCTGTAGGGTGAAGGCTGATTCCAGGCTGTAGGCTGATTCCAGGCTGTAGGCTGATTCCATGAGCACCATCCTTCTCGTAAGCGACAGCGACCGGGTCATCGACTCGGTTCACTCAGCACTCACAGACTCGAACACGAAGATCATCGATGAGCGCGACCCCGCTCTGGCTGCAGAGGTGGCGTACGCCGACGATGTCGATGTCGTCCTCGTGGACATGCGCGTCGGCTCTATGGGGGCGATCGCGGTAACCCATGCGATACGGGACGCAGCGGTTGACGTGGACCCGATCCCCGTGACGATCCTGATGGATCGTGATGTCGACGCGTTCATGGCGAGCAGATCGGGTGCCGCAGCCTGGGTGAAGAAGTCCGCACCAGCGAGCGAACTCAGACAAGCCGTGTCCCCTGCGGGAAGCCATACGTGACACCGGACGGAGAACCTGCGAGTACGTGTAGGTCGTCGGAAACCCCGAGATGACCACAGAGACCGCTGTCTACTTAGGCATCCTTGCGATATGCACGGTCGCGTCCGGCTTCTTCTCCGGGTCAGAGACCGCGCTGATCGGAATCTCACGCGAACGCGTCCACCGGCTCGCAATGTACGACCCGCGCGGTCCACGGCTCGAGCGACTCGTGTCCGATCCCGAAAGGATGCTGTCCACGCTGCTCGTTGCGAACAACGCGGTGAATGTGCTGTCAGCCTCGATTGCAACGATCCTGTTCGTGTCGCTCATCGGCGCGACGTGGGGCCCGTGGCTTGCAACAGGCTTCATGACGGCGCTGCTGCTCATCTTCGGTGAGATCACACCAAAGACGATCGCGGCACGGTATCCGGAGGAGTTCTCTCTCCGCGTTGCGGGGACGATCTGGAAACTGTCGATCGTGCTTGCGCCGGTCGCCTCATTCTTCTCGGGGATCACGAAGGTTCTTCTGAGACTGCTCAGGATCAATGCCGACAACGGCGCTTCGGGTGTGACCGAAGACGACATTCGGGCACTTGCGGAGCTTGGGCATCGTGGAGGGCACATCGAGGATGCCGAGCGTGAGATCATCGATGCGGTCTTCAATCTCGCAGACCGGTCCGTGCGCGACGTGATGACTCCGAGGCTCGAGATCGTCACGCTTTCGTCGCCGCTGTCGGCCGCAGCCATCAGAATGGCCGTAGCCGCAACGGGGCACAGCCGGTTCCCCGTGTCACCGGAGGATCTCGATGAACTCACAGGGATCGTCCATGTGAAGGACGTCCTCCAGCACCCCGATGATGACGAGAGAAGGGATCTCAGCTCTCTGATCAGGCCTCCGGCGTACGTACCGGAAACGATGTCCATCCTCGACACTCTTGAAGACATGCGTGCCAGACGCAACGGCATGGCCGTCGTGGTCGACGAGCACGGCGGCGTCGAAGGGATCGTGACCATCAAGGACCTCGTGTCGGAACTCGTGGGCGAGCTACAAGACGAATACGATTCGGGTGAGCCCGCTGTTATGCCTGTCTCGGCTGGCATGTGGATCGTCGACGGCAGGCTGGACATCGAAGACCTGGCCGAAACGGTCGAACACAGCCTGCCTGAGGGCCCCTACTCCACGGTCGGAGGATTCATCATGGCGCTCTTTGAAAAGGTGCCCGATGAGGGTGACCAGGTCGCAGCGGACGGGATGCGATACACCGTGGTGTCCA
>JBDLIR010000501.1:0-1829 GCA_039714815.1 Actinomycetota bacterium
TGGAAGGGTCGGCTCCAGAAGAGATCCTCCCGCAGGAACTTCGGGACCTTGTAGCGCAGCCCTCGAACACGTCGCTCGGCTCGCTCGAGCGCCATCCACGCCCGGAGCGCCACGAATTCACCGAGGGATGTTCCATCGGCGGGACCGCGTCCGATTGGAGCGCTCCATCGTTTCTCGAGATAGCTGCGCCGTGCGGGCTCGCCGACAACTATGCGACAGCGATCTGGATGGCGTGCGTAGATGAGTCGTTGTCGGATCGGATCAGGATCGCGGGGGTCACCCAGGGTGAACAAGTCGGCAAGCGTGACGCGCCGTACGCCGTCGTGTTCCTCCGCGAGCCAGACGACGCGGATCGGGACGCACAATGGATCGTCCTCTTGGGCGAGGCGCTCCCCGATGGACGGATCGACGGCACCGAAGGGTCGTTGCCTGCGTGACGGTGGAAGATTGAAGACGTCGATGGGGTCGGTGGCCGCCCTTGACGCTTCGCGGAGCCACTCGTCGATCAGATCGGCTTCGAAACGTCCGGATGCATCAACGAGGACGACGTACGGCCCGGACTCGTCGGGCCATTGCGCGGATGGCGATCCGACCACCGTTGCCGTGTCCGGGTCCATGGGTCTACTTGTCGTCGGGAGTCGGGATCATCTCGACTGCAGCGCCCACCACGGACGTGAAAGTCGAGGCCGCAACCGTGGCAGCCTTCGCTGCGATCTCCGTCGCTGACGACATCATGTCTGTCGCGGTGTCACTCGGCGAGTTTGCTGCTGCCCCGAGATAGTCCGTGATCTGATCGATCAGATCGGCCGGGAGTGCATTCTTCATGTAGTCCGTGACGATGGTCACGACCTCGAGGACCTTTTCAGCAGACAGGCCGGTGCGATCCTGGATCTCCTGGATGAGATCTTCCACATCTCTCCTTCGCGCGTTGCGTACCGCCATCCTACCGGTTCTTCATTGGCGCGACGGCAGACGCGAAAGACTGCCGTGGTCCGAAGGCACACGACAGCCGATTCGTCTCTCGGTTGTTACTCGCCGCCCGGCAGAAGGTCCTTTGCCTTGTCCCAGATGCTTCCGGCGGCATCCGTCGCCGATCCGGCCGCGCTTCCGGCGGCATCCGTTGCCGACCCGGCTGCGCCCTTGGCCTTGTCAACTGCGCCTGCGGCCATGTCACCGGCGCCGTCGAGGATCCCGCCGATCTGGTCCACCATGTCGCTGGGAAGCTTGTCCTTGACCCAGTCGATCGCCATGTTGACGCCATCGCGCGCCTGCTGTGCGGTGACTCCCGTCTTCTCCACGATCTGGCTGATGAGTTCGTCCATCCGTCCTCCCTAGGTATCGGGCATCCTGAGCCTACCAGACCGCGATATCGGCAATCTGGGGTTCGCGGGAGGATCTAGCCCCATCCGAGTTCGTGGAGGCGGTCGTCATCGATCCCGAGGTGGTGCCCAATTTCGTGAAGCACGGTTCGTCGTATCTCGACCCGCAGATCGGGGTCGTCGAGTTCCAATGCGATGTGGGGTTCATAGAAGATCACGATGCGGTCGGGTGCGACCCCGAAGTAGTCGAAGCCACGTTCCAAGAGGGGAACGCCTTCGTACACGCCAAGGAGGCCTTCCGAAGATGGATCCTGCTCACGTGACGGTCGACGCTCGACCTCGACGTACACGTTGTCCATCTTCTCGGTAACCCAGCCGGGGAGGGCATCGAGCACTTGGTCGACTTCGCGCCGGAACTCGTTGATCTGCACCGGGGCAGCGTAACCCGGAACGCACGGCGCCTCCGTCGGTTGGCTACAACCCCGGAGGCGCTCTGTGCTGTGCGGAGAG
>JBDLIR010000502.1:0-1829 GCA_039714815.1 Actinomycetota bacterium
TCGACCGTGTCGGTGACGGCGCTGTCGTAGATCAACGCGGTCTGGTCCGCGCGGTCGCCGTCGGCATGGCGGTCGAGTGCGTTGTAGCAGGTGTTGAGTTCACCGCCGACGAACCAGCGCGGCACAGGGTCGGTGTCGTCGCCCATGACGCTGCTCCAGGGCGTGATCCAGTCGATGTCCTTTGCGGCCTCCGCCCAGAATCTCTGTGGGTGTTCGAGTGACGACCGGTACACGGACGAATACGGCGAATCAGGCATGGAGCCAACATAGTCGAGACGGGACAAGGTTTGCACACGGCCACCGCGCTAGGACTTTGGCGTCGATTCAGCCGATATATCAGCCAAATCAACGCCAAAGTCCTGAATCGCTCCTAGACGCCGTGGGGTCTGCCGTCAGCGGGTGTCCAAACGTCGCCAGAGTCCGGCGGCAGATACTGCTTGATCGGCTTTGCGGGCACGCCGCCAGCGACCGTGTAGTCGGGGATGTCCTTCGTGACGACCGAGTTCGCTCCGATGATGCAGCGGTAGCCGATGTTCACCCCCGCCATGAGTACCGAGTTGTAGCCGAGCACCGAGTTCGAGCCGACGGTGACCGGGACTCCCGATCTGCCGCCATAGGCGATCGGGACGCTGAAGTCGTCGAAGGGGTGGGTGTGCGTCTCGATCGTGACACCTGCCGCGACCATGACGAAAGAGCCGATGTCGATGTCTGCACGGTCATCGAGCATCACATACCGGTTGATCAGCGACCAGTCTCCTATCGAGATGTTCGATCCCTTGGAGAAGAGGACGTTGTGGTGGAAGATGACGCCCTCTCCGCAGTGTTTGAAGATCTTCTGTGCGAGGATCCTGCGAAGCGGGATCGCAAAGGACTGCACCATCGACGCGGGTGTCCTGTCGAACATCCGCCAGAACATCGTGTAGAACAGGTCGGGGTCAGGCTCTGGCTCGGGTGCTCTCCCCTTGAACGGATCTGCAGGCGTGGGTATGAACCCTGTCGCATGGATGTCGCCGACCAGGCCCGAAGCCTGTGCGAGGAACTCCTCGGCGCTGCCGACGAGTGTGTCGGTGTCAACGAGAGTGGCGAAGTCCGAAAGCAGGGCGTCGAGTTGGCGAGAGCTGTCGGTCATGCAGAGATCTTGTCTTTTGCGTTGCGAGACTCCGGTAGATACGCGGCGATCGCGCCTCTTGCGATCGTCAACGCGTAGCGGCTGACGACGTCGATCCTTCCGAAGACCGCACCGTAGCGCGCTCCCATCTTCGATGTCTCTGGACCGTAGATCTTCGGGATGGGCCGCTCGATGACCCGCATCTCATGGCGGGATGCACAGAACAACATCTCGAGTTCGCTCTCGTATCGGTCGCCGCTGAGTTCCATGCATCGGGCAGCCAGGGGTGTCAACGCTCTGTACCCCGAGTACGGGTCGGTGATCCCTACCGACAGGATGCGGTTGACGAGGAACACCGTCGCGCTCCGAACCGCGTATCGGTTCCGGGGTGCCTTCCCTCGTCCGGGATTACCGAGATATCGTGATCCCACGACGAGGTCGGCGCTTCCATCGAGGATGGGGGTGGTCATCGCTTCAAGCTGCTCCGGGTCGTGCTGTCCGTCAGAGTCCATGAGGACCAGCGCGTCGTACTCCAGGTCGCGCAACGCCTCGAGTCCGATCTGAAGTGACGCACCCTTCCCACGGTTCTTCTCAGACGTGATCGTCGTACAGCCATGGTCTCTGGCGATCGCTGACGTACGGTCCGTGGAGCCGTCGTCAACGAGCATGATCCGTACATCGTGGCCATCGATGTGTGTTGGCATCTTCGGGAGAAGGTCGG
>JBDLIR010000503.1:0-1826 GCA_039714815.1 Actinomycetota bacterium
GTCGAGGGCGATCCCGTAACCCTGTTCGTCACGGACGTGCCGTTCTACCGAACGCTCGATGTCGGTTCGGTGGGCGACGACGTCCGGGTCCTCGAAGAGGCTCTCGTGAGTTTCGGATTCGATGCCAACGGTGCACTCGTGGTTGATGACTCTTTCGATGAGGCGACCGCCGACGCACTCGTTGCGTGGCAGGCATCCATCGGTGCACCTGTCGATGGTGTTCTCAACATAGGAGAGATCATGGTCACCGAGGACCCGATTCGCGTGGCGGCAGCGCACATCAGCATCGGGAGCAACGTCGTACAAGGCACGCAGATCTATACGCCGTCGACGTCAACCTCTGTGGTTTCCGTGCGGCTGCCGGCAGAGGATCAGGAGCTGGTCGTTGTCGGTGACCCTGTCACAGTCGTCATGCCGAACGGCGACAGTGAACCAGCGTCCGTGACCACGGTCGGGAATATCGCGATCCGCAGCCAGGAATTTGGCACCTACTTCGAGGTCGAGATCACGCTCGACCGCCAGGGTGCGGCCGCAGGCCTCGACGAGGCCCCGGTCGATGTCGAGGTGATCGACGATCGGGTCGAGAACGTTCTCGTCGTGCCCGTTACCGCGCTGCTGGCGCTTGGCGAGGGTGGCTATGCCGTACAGATCGACAGCGGGGATGGCCAGACGCGCCTCGTCGCAGTCGATGCCGGCATGTACGCCGACGGGTCGGTAGAGGTCATGTCGAGCGAACTCGAGCCAGGAATGAAGGTCGTCGTTCCATGAACCAGCCGACGAAAGGGACTGCTCGAGCGACGCTCGAATCGAACCATGAGCGCACCGTTCTCGCTCTCTCGAACGTGACGAAGACGTACGAAGGCACACCCCCGGTGCATGCCATACGAGGAGTCGACCTCGACATACGATCCGGTGAACTCGTGTCCATCGTCGGCCCATCCGGTTCGGGAAAATCGACGCTCCTCCATGTGATCGGCACCCTTGACCGTGCGACCTCCGGCACGGTCAGGGTTGCCGGCCACGACGTCGACGAACTCAGCGACAAGCAGCTCTCATCGCTGAGATCGCGACATATCGGATTCGTGTTCCAACAGTTCTTCCTCCTCGCCGGAGAGACGGCACTGGACAATGTCGCCGACGGACTCCTCTACACAGGGATGGCTCTGAGCCAGCGACGAATCCTCGCGGAGCGCGCGCTGTCCCAGGTCGGCCTCGCACACCGGATGAGTCACGAGGCAACCAAGCTTTCCGGCGGGGAGCGGCAACGTGTCGCGATCGCACGGGCACTGATCGGCTCGCCAGACATCATCCTGGCAGACGAGCCGACAGGCAACCTCGATAGCAAGTCCGGTGAGGGCGTCGTTCGCTTGATTGAAGACCTCAACGCAGATGGAACCACCATTGTCGTCATCACCCACGATCACGAAATCGCCTCCCGCTTCCCCCGCAGGGTCTCTCTTCTCGACGGCGGTATCGTCGAGGACACGCGGCTGGTCGACGCTGGGGGTGCTCGATGAACGTGACCCTCGAACCGTCCCGCCTCGCTCCCGCCGACATGATGCGGGCCTCGCTGATCGGCCTGAGAACGCGTCGACTTCGGTCGATCCTCTCAGGCTTGGGGATCGTCATCGGCATCGCGGCGATGGTCGGCGTTCTCGGCTTGTCCGAGTCGTCGAAGTCGGATCTGCTCGCTCAGCTCGATCAGTTGGGAACGAACATGTTGAGAATCGAAGCAGGTACGGGAATCGGTATCGGCAGCGGAGAACTTCCCGAGGAGTCGATCGCAATGGTCTCCCGGATCTCCCCGGTCGAACAGGTCGCGTCGA
>JBDLIR010000504.1:0-1820 GCA_039714815.1 Actinomycetota bacterium
GATTCCGTCGCTCCCTGTGCTCGAAGCGCACGGCATCGTCCCTCTCGAACTCCAGGCAAAGGAAGGCTTGAGCCTGCTCAACGCCACAGAGGGGATGCTCGCCATGGGGTGCCTTGCGGTGCATCGCGCCCGCCTCCTCGTCGACGCCGACGATGCAGCGTGTGCGTTGACCGTCGAGGCGATGCTCGGGTCGGAACGGCCGTTCGAGAAGCGGATCCACGACCTTCGCCCGCATCCGGGCCAGATGCGGTCCGCCGAAAGGATCCACAACCTCCTCAGCGGTTCCGAGATCTCTGCCTCACATCGTGACGACTTCAGTCACAAGGTTCAGGATGCGTACAGCCTCCGGTGCGCCCCCCAGGTGCACGGAGCCGCGCGCGACACGATCGCGCATGCCGAGGCGGTGTTCACCCGCGAACTCGGGTCTGTCGTCGACAATCCGATCGTGTTCCCCGAGGATGGAGACGTCATCTCCGGTGGCAACTTCCACGGCCAGCCGCTTGCGTTTGCGATGGACTTCCTCTCGATCGCGGTCACGGAACTGGGTTCGATCTCGGAACGTCGCACCGACAGGTTGCTCGACCCGCACCGGTCTTCGGGCCTCACGCCGTTCCTCGCAACCAATCCCGGTGTGTCCAGCGGCTACATGATCACGCAGTACGCCGCCGCGGCGATCGTCGCCGAGAACAGAGTGCTGTCTCATCCTGCATCTGTCGAATCGATACCGACGTCCGGGCTTCAAGAGGACCACGTATCGATGGGATGGGGAGCAGCATGCAAGCTCGGCACGATTCTCGACAACACCGCCAGGGTGATCGCCGTTGAACTGATGTGCGGAGCTCAGGGTGTCGAACAGCGTCCGCTTGCGCCTGCGCCCGGCACCGCGGCCGTGAGAGACGTGGTCCGGTCTGTGTGTCAACCCCTCAGAGAGGATCGGCCGCCGGGGCCCGACATCATGGCGATCGCGGAACTGATCAACGCAGGCGCGTTCAGCGAGATCGAGGAGGAGAGGACATGACCAAGAAGAAGAGCTGGATGGACAAGCTCTCCGAGACGGCGAACAAGGCTGCCGCTGCAGCAACCGAGGCGTGGGAAGGTTCCGAGGACGCTCGCAAGGCTGCATGGGAGAAGACGAAGGATGCAGCGAAGAGTGCCGCAGACACCATCGACGAGAGCATCGAAGAAGGGAAGAAGGCGTATCACGGCGATGACGAAACCCCACCGGCGGCCGAACCGCCGGACATGGACGCATCGGCCTTCGCCTACGGCACAGGCGCACGCATCGTCACTGCACCGACAGGCACCGCGCTCCATACGAAGGGGTGGCTCCAGGAGGCGGCTCTGCGGTGCCTGCTGAACAACCTCGACCCCGAGGTCGCCGAGATACCGCTCGACCTCGTCGTCTACGGAGGACGCGGCAAGGCCGCACGCAGTTGGGATGCCTTCGATGCGATCGTGAAGTCTCTCACGGAGCTCGAATCGGATGAGACGCTGCTCATCCAGTCTGGCAAGCCCGTCGGCCGGTTCCGCACCAATGAGATGGCACCGAGGGTGCTCATAGCGAACTCGAATCTCGTACCCGATTGGGCGACGTGGAAGAATTTCTGGGACCTCGAGGACGCAGGTCTGATGATGTACGGTCAGATGACCGCGGGGTCGTGGATCTACATCGGCACCCAGGGCATACTCCAGGGCACGTATCAGACCTTCGTAGCGATCGCGCAGAAGCGGTTCGGTGGGACGCTCAAGGGGACGATCACGCTCACTGCGGGTCTCGGAGGCATGGGTGGCGCCCAGCCACTTGCGGTGACGATGAACGA
>JBDLIR010000505.1:0-1816 GCA_039714815.1 Actinomycetota bacterium
TCGGTCGGGAACCTGTTGACAGCGACGACCGGTACCACACCGTGCTGGCGGACGTTGGCGATGTGCCGACGCAGGTTCTCCGCTCCGGCTATCACATCTTCCGGACTCTCTGCGACCATGTCTTCAGGCAGAGGCTTTCCCGCACGAACCTGGAACTTGCCGGAGTTGAGTTTGACGGCGCGGACCGTCGCCACGATCACAGCAACATCGGGTGACAGACCGGATGCGCGGCACTTGAGGTTGAAGAACTTCTCCGCTCCCACGTCAGATCCGAAGCCTGCCTCGGTAATGAGATAGTCACCCGACCGGATACCTACTTCGTCGGCAACAATCGACGAGTTACCGTGTGCGATGTTGGCGAACGGTCCCGTGTGGATGATCGCCGGCGTGCCCTCGAGGGTCTGCATGAGGTTCGGGTTGAGCGCATCCTTCAACAGCACAGCCATCGCTCCTGCGCCCTTGACATCCTCTGCAGTGACGGGGTTCTTGTGGCGGTCGTATCCGACAACGATCCGACCGAGACGCTCACGAAGGTCCTGGAGGCTGGTTGCCAACCCGAGGACCGCCATCAACTCTGACGCTGCCGTGATGTCGAAGCCGCCTTCGCGCGGGATGCCGTCAAGGGTCGTGCCGAGGCCGACGACGATGTGGCGCAACGCTCTGTCGTTGACGTCCATGACACGGCGCCAGGTGACGCGCTTGACATTGATCGACAGTTGGTTGCCCTGGTAGATGTGGTTGTCGATCAACGCCGCGAGCAGGTTGTTTGCCACCGTGATCGCGTGGAAGTCTCCCGTGAGGTGGAGGTTCATCTCTTCCATCGGCACGACCTGGGAGTAGCCACCACCGGCAGCGCCACCCTTGATGCCAAAGGTCGGCCCGAGGGACGGCTGGCGAAGTGTCAGGACCGCTTGCTCGTTGAGGAGTTTGAACCCCTGGGCGAGACCCACGGAGACCGTCGTCTTGCCCTCGCCGAATGGTGTCGGGCTGACAGCGGTGACGAGGATGTACTTGGCGCGCGGTTCGCCCATCTCCTTGATCGCCTCGAGCTTGATCTTCGCGATTCCTTCTCCGCGAGGTTCGATGTAGGCATCGGGGATGCCCATGTCCTCTGCAATGTCTGTGATCGGTCGAAGGCTTACTGCTCTGGCGATTTCTAGGTCTGTACGCATAACGATAACGGTAGCGAGTACGGGGGACAGAGCACAGAACAGGGCGCAGAGCACACAAGTACGGCGACTGGGGGAGAATGAGGGACATGATCGAACACACACTCGGCGTCGTCCTCATCGGAGGTGCCTCCAGGAGGATGGGAACCGACAAGGCATCCATCGAGTTCGATGGTTCGACGCTTCTCGAGAGGTCAGTCGACGTACTGGCGGAAGTATTCACGTCGGTCGTGATCTCGGGAGGAGATCAGTCTCTGAAGGGGGTGCGTGTGCTCCCCGATCTCGTTCCAGGCCTTGGTCCCCTCGGTGGGCTTGACACTGCATATCGCACCGCAGCCGGGCGGGACGTGTTCCTGCTGGCTGTGGACATGCCGTTCGTCGATGCATCGACCGTGCGTGTGATCGCTGACCCTCCGGTTGCCGCCATGTCCGTAAGGGTTCCTGTCGCCGCTGGCCGCAGGCAACCCCTCTGTGCCGTATATGGGAGCGGCCTTGGGCCCATTGTCCGAGACAGGCTCGAAGGGAAGGACCGCTCCATGGAGAGTCTGTTCGGTGCCGTCAACGTCGAGGAGATCACCGGTTTCAACGATGATGTCTTCACGAACGTCAACACGCAGAACGACCTCGACGCGGCGCTCAAACGAACC
>JBDLIR010000506.1:0-1812 GCA_039714815.1 Actinomycetota bacterium
GCGATCTCGTTCCTTTCGGGCTCGTGGGTGAGATGGGTCGCGGGCTTGTTCATCATCGTCTCCGTTGCCATGTTCATCGTGATCCTCGTCCCGTGGACACTGCGATTCGTCACCCACGCGCCGGCGATTCGTTCCGATCTCCACCACCCCATCGCGGCGAGTTTCTTCCCGACGATGCCGATCGCCGTAGTCATCATCGCCCTCGACCTGCTCAAATTCCCTGACCTGTTCTTTGCGACCGACACCTCGCGAACGATCGCATTCTGGATGTGGGTGATCGGTTCGGTCGGGATCTATCTGGTGGCGTTCATCGTGCTGCCGAAGATCTACAGGAGCGACACCATCGAGCTTGCACACGCCAACTTCGGATGGTTCATACCTCCGGTTGCCAAGCTTCTGATCCCCGTTGCAGGCTTCGAACTCGCTGTGCTCTTCCCCGACCGGTTCGAGTTGACGTTTGGCCTGTCGATCGCAAGCTTCGGGATCGGGTTCTTCCTGTTCCTCTTCGTCGGTTCCCTCGTCTATCACCGCTACGTTCTCGAGAACCTCCCGGCGAACAAGCTCGCAGCAACGTCGTTCATCGCGATCGCCCCCACGGCGATCATCGCCGTTGCTCTGTTCAAGATGATGCACGTCTTCGAATCGGGTGCTGCGATCGACCTCGATCCGCATGCAGTCGAAGCCGTGTCTGTGCTCGGGATTCTCGCAGCGTGGGGTTTCGCAGCCTGGGCATTCGTGATGGCGGTCTCGATCGTCATCTCGTATGTGCGACATCTGGAGCTTCCCTATGCCCTTTCGTGGTGGGCGTATACCTTCCCGGTCGGTTCGCTCGCCGTCGCGACCGGAGTCGCGTGGAAGGTCAGCGGGTTCGAGAGCATCCACTGGTTCTACATCGCCGCTGTCGTCGCCCTCTTTGGCGCGTGGTTGACGGTTGCGGTACGCACTTCGGTGGCGATGTGGAGCGGGAAGGTCTTCGAGTCACCGCACTGACGATGACGGGACCGCTCTCCCCCGCCTAGCTGCTTGCCGTGGCTACGAGCCTTCCCGGGGATCCCCCCGATTCGCCGAGTTCGTGGAGCGACGCTACCTCGTCGATGGTCTGAGTCTCTGCGATCGTCACGCTCAGCAGATCGTATGAGAGCATCGCAGCAAGCGCTTCGAGACCGGCATGGTCAGGTTCTACGAGCATCCAGCTGCCGGTGACCCCCGCCGCAGCGAGTTGCCGCGCGGAAGGCACATCATCGGGGGAAGACAAGACGACCATGCGGCCACCGGGTCGCAGCGTGCGCAGTGACCTCACCGCGTATCCGTCACCGCCCACGAGGTCGACGACGGCGTCCATGTGAGAAACCGTGTCGGCGAAATCGACAGCTTCGGCATCGATCACGTGGTCGATGCCAAGGGCGTGGAGCGTGTCAAGCCTGTCTGGCATCTCCGTCGCCCAGACCGTTGCCCGCCTCGCCCTGGCGATCTGGACGGCGAACTGCCCCACTGCGCCTGCTGCGCCGTGGATCAGGACCCGTTCGCCCTGGCCGACCTTGAGCGTGTCGACCACTGCCTGGTAGGCCGTGAGTCCCGCGAGCGGAACAGCCGCGGCCTCGATATCTGAGATCTTGTCAGGGATCCGTGCAAGTTGTCGTGAAGGCGCCGTGACGAACTCGGCGTACGCGCCGGCCGGCGCCGGGAAGCGCGGCATCCCGAAGACGCGCTCGCCCTTGAGGAAGCGAGTGACTCCAGCGCCTGTCGCCTCCACGGTTCCGGCAACATCCCACCCGAGCACCATCGGTGCAGAGGGGTCGAAGAATCGATACA
>JBDLIR010000507.1:0-1805 GCA_039714815.1 Actinomycetota bacterium
CACGGAGGGAGCCATACTGCCGGGATGCGTTCCTGGTTCATCGGTGCAGTTGTGTTCGTTGCAGCAGCAGCGGTTCTCGTCCTCGAGATCGTCGCCGGGCGGATCCTCGCTCCCCATGTAGGCGTGAGCTTGCAGACGTTCACTGGCATCATCGGAACGGTGCTCGCTGCGATAGCTCTGGGTGCGTGGGCAGGAGGAAAGCTCGCAGATAGCAATGATCCTGCGAAGTTGCTTGGCCCCGTGCTCATCGGAGGCGGGCTTCTTGCCGTGATCTCGCCTGCGCTGGTGACCGTTGTGGGCTCGGGTGCCACCGGCGAGGACCCTGCAACGATCGTAGCCCTCGCATTCATCGGATTCTTCGCTCCGGCTGCGGTCCTGTCGATGGTCACCCCCATTGCAGGGAAGCTGTTGATCAACTCTCTCGACACCGCAGGATCGGTTGTTGGGAACCTCTCGGCAATTGGGACCAGCGGAGCACTGTTTGGAACCTTCGTGACGGGGTTCGTCCTCATCGCCTCGGTTCCTTCGCGGCCCATCACGTGGGTTGTCGGCGCGATCTTGATCCTGTTCGGCGCGATCGCAGCATTCGACAGGTCGCGGCACCTGATCGTTCCTGGAGTCGTTGCGGCGCTCGGCGTGTTCATCGTGTCTGCCGCCATCGCCGCGCCCTGTGACTACGAGACGGCGTATTCGTGTGCCCAAATCGGGACGGATCCGAATCGAGAGAGTGCGCGAGTGCTGATACTCGACACGTTCGTCAACAGCTACGTCGACCTCGATGATCCTGCCCATCTGTCGCTTCGCTATGCGCTCGTGACCGATGCGGTCGTCCAGACACTCGCTCCTGCCGGGCCGCTCGATCTTGCGTTCGTCGGTGGGGGTGGCTACACGTTTCCGCGCATGTACAAGGCGACTCGTGGTGGATAGTCGACCGTGCTTGAACTTGACCCCGCCCTCGAGGACATATCGTTCGACAACCTCGGTCTCGAGCCTGGAGAGTGGCTCACCACCAGGATCGGTGACGCCAGGTTGACCGTGCGTGATCTCGATGACGGCTTCTTCGACATCGTGATCGGCGATGCGTTCTCAGGCCGTTCCGTCCCCTGGCACCTCACCACGGTCGAGTTCCTCACCGACGTGCGTGACAAGCTCAGCGAATCCGGTTTCTATGTGATGAACACGATCGATCATCCCCCTACACGGTTCGCCCGTGCCGAGCTCGCAACGATCGCCGAGGTGTTTCCCCATGTAGCGGGTGTCGCGCCCAGGGCGTATCTCGAATTTGAACGCGGCGGGAACTTCGTCCTCGTAGGGTCACTCACACCCATTGATGCTCGAGGCATCGAGTTGTTGGTTCCCGATGGCGAGATCGTCCTGGTCGGCGACGCCGCCCGCGCCTGGTTTGCGGGTGCGAAGCCTCTCATCGATGACTTCGCACCCGTCGACCAGCTGATCAGCAGACCCTAGAGGGCAGATGAGGGGCTGTTAGCCCTGAAGGGGCCCTTCGGTGGCCTACGCCTCCGTGATGTCGATCGAGTTGATGGTTGTCGGGTTGTGGGGGCGATCCTGGGCACCCTTGGGGGCGTCCGCGATCGTATCGACGGCGTCGAGCCCCGAAGTGACCTCTCCGAAGATGCTGTAGGCGTTCGGGAGTCCGTAATCGGCGTGCATGATGAAGAACTGCGAACCGTTCGTGTTGGGCCCGGCGTTCGCCATCGCGACCGTGCCCCGGTGGTATGAGGTCTTGGAATGTGTCTCGTCGCGGAACTTGTAACCGGGGCCGCCACGACCGGTACCCGTCGGGT
>JBDLIR010000508.1:0-1794 GCA_039714815.1 Actinomycetota bacterium
AATCACAGCCGTTATGTGCGGGCGCTTCGATTCGCTTGGAGTTACAGCATCAGGGACATCCCTGATTGGCGGGGTTCCTTGTGCTGGTATGGTGATGCCGTGGAGTCAATACCGAAGCGGAGGGCAACGGTGGCGATCCGAGCGTCGGCCATGGGGATTGTTGTTGTTGCGCTTGTGGGTGTGTTGGGGGCATCAGCATTGGGGGCCGAACCGACTATTGATGGCCCGATTGTTATGGCCGATAACTCGGGTGTCTACGTGTGGGACGGCGGTGGGGATGCGGCATTGGTGTCGGATTCGGCTGGGCAGCCGCAATGGTCACCCGATGGCACGATGGTCGTTTTGACGCAGGATGGCGGGATTTGGATCATGAACCCGGATGGGTCCGGGGGCACGTACATCACATTCCCAGACTCTGGCCAGTGGGACGACTCGCACACGTTTGTCGTGAGGGATTCTTGGCCTGCTTGGTCGCCGGACGGCGAGTGGGTTGTGTTCTTACGTAGAGGTCAGGTATATCCGCTGCCAGGGGGAGACACGACCGACACGTGGCTCTTGGAGCAATCCATGTTCAAGGTGCGGCCGGACGGATCGAACCTGACAGAGATCCTCACGAGACCGCCCGATGACTTTGAGTGGATGGCTGGACCGGCGTGGTCTCCAGATGGCGAACTCATCACATTTCGATTTGACGGGGGATCTCACGCCGACATAGTCACCGTCGCTCCGGATGGTTCGGATTGGACCAACCTGACCGAGGCTCATCGCTTGGAGTTCAGTGTCTGGGGACTGCCGTCGTGGTCGCCACTCGGGGACACGATTATGTTCGTTGCGACATCTGCTGACGACGCCAGGGTCGAGGAAGCCGTCTGGATGATCGATCGAGATGGCTCTAATCCAGTCGAGGTCGTAGGTCCGGTCGGTGGTTCGATCTCGTTCCCGCAGTTGGAGCATGACGGTGAGTCGATCGTCTATCGGGAGCGAGCCTCAGGTGGATGCGCCCTCTACAGGCAAGCTATCGGCAGCGGAAACCGACATCCTGTGTATTCGGGTCCTGGGTGTGGCGCGTTCGATCTGTGGCCGTTGACGGCAGGCTTCAGCGACACGTGGCGCTCACCGTTCGCTGCGGACATCGATTGGCTCGGGGCTGAGGGAATCACAAAGGGGTGCAACTCTCCAGCGAACTTCAAGTTCTGTCCAGACAGCCATGTGACTCGTGGTCAGACGGCAGCGTTCCTCGTCAGGGCACTTCATCTCACCGACGCTGCTGAGGATCGATTTGTTGATGACAACGACTCGATCTTCGAAGCCGACATCGAGAAGATCGCGGCAGCGGGTATCACCAAGGGCTGCAACCCGCCAACGAACGATCGGTTCTGTCCCGACTCGAAGGTCACGAGGGGTCAAATGGCAGCGTTCCTGGTCAGGGCGCTCGGCTACACCGATGACGGCGGTGGAGATCTGTTCACCGATGACGACGGGTCCGTCTTTGAGGGCGATATCGACCGGTTGGGGACAGCTGGAGTAACGAAAGGCTGCAATCCACCTGCGAACGACCTCTATTGTCCCGACTCAACCGTGACTCGTGGGCAGATGGCAGCATTCCTCCACAGAGCGCTCGGCTAGCGCATATCCGGCAGTATGCACGTTTCTCCTGTGCTGCATAAGTGCCTTTATGTCGCGGGTTTGTGGGTTCTCGGCTAGGCTCGCCAGACGATTGTGACCGGGAGATGTTTTGGGTTCTGAAGGGCGCATTGACCGCTATGCCGAGGTTCTTGTTGGGATAGGGCTGCG
>JBDLIR010000509.1:0-1793 GCA_039714815.1 Actinomycetota bacterium
TCGCCGGTGTGGCACTCGAGACGGCGAAGCAGATCGAGAGCCAGCTGACGATGCGCAACTACGAAGGTTTCTTGAGCTGACGCTCAAGAAGCCAGAACTCTCGCTGCGCTCGCTTTCGGAACGCTGCGCTCTCAGAACACTTCGTTCTCAGAATTCCGACTTCTGAGAGTGAGCGTCAGCGAACGTTCTGAGAACAAGGCGTCAGCCTTGCTGGACCCTGAAGCCTGATACCTGATACCTGACAATTAGTCTGTAGCGAACGAGACGATCGAAACGGGAGTTGACTCATGGCACGAAGGATCCTGTTGCTCGGCCCCCCGGGCGCTGGAAAGGGCACGCAGGCGACCCTCATAGCGCAGGCTCTGCACGCTCCACACATCTCCACGGGCGACATGCTCAGGGCTGCAGTGGCGGCGGGGACAGAACTCGGTCAGATGGCGGAAGCGGTCATGGAAGCGGGAGATCTCGTTTCGGATGAACTCGTCGTGGCGATCGTTGACGAGAGGCTCTCCCAGGATGATGCGAGATGTGGGTATCTCCTCGACGGTTTCCCGCGAAATGTCGCACAGGCAGAGGCGTTGAACGATTCGGTCATCAACGCGATCGGCACGGTCGTCCAGATCCAGGTCGACACCGAAGAAGTAGTGGCTCGCATGCTGCACCGAGCCGAGGAACAGGGTCGGGCCGATGACAACGACGAGACCATCCGTCACCGGCTTCGGGTGTACGAAACAGAGACCGCGCCACTGCTCGACTTCTACCGCGACGCGGTGATCACGATCGATGGCGTGGGGACGGTCGAAGAGGTGTTCTCCAGAATCATGCTCGCTCTCGCGGGTTCGTAGAACGGCATGAACGGTTCGCGTGTGATCACGAAGAAGACCGCCGCGGACTTCGAGAAGATGAAGATCGCCGGCCAGTGTGTCGCCGCCATGCACCAAGCCGTGCGTGACATCGCGGCGCCCGGCGTGACGACGAGAGATCTCGACCTCGCCGCGCGTGAGGTACTCGAGGATCGCGGGTGTCGATCATCATTCCTGGGTTATGGCGGTCCATCGAACCCGTTCCCCGGCGTGCTCTGCACATCGCCGAATTCGGTGATCGTGCACGGTATCCCCGGTGACTACACGCTTCAGGAGGGGGACATCATCTCCATCGACGCCGGCGCGATCTATGAAGGTTGGCACGGAGATGCGGCGTTCACGATGGCGATCGGCGATGTGCCCGATGAAGTGCGCAACCTCCTCGAGGTCACCGAGCGTGCCCTCTGGGCAGGCATCGACCAGGCGCGGGCCGGGAACCGCCTCGGCGACATCGGCGCCGCCGTCGAGGCCACAGCCGAGCCATACGGAATCGGTGTCGTTCGGGAATACGTGGGTCACGGTATCGGGAGACAGATGCACGAGGCTCCTTCGGTACCGAACTACGGCAAGCCCGGCAAGGGGCTGCGACTCAAGACCGGAATGGCCATCGCGATCGAGCCGATGTTCAATCTGGGGACCGAGTCATCAGTCGTCCTCGATGATGAGTGGACCGTCGTCACATCCGATGGGGCATGGTCCGCCCATTTCGAACACACCGTCCTCCTCACAGAGGAGGGATCGATCGTGAGCACGCTCCCTGAGCCAAAGTTGTTGACGTAGTACGTATTACGTACTACGTATCGCGCTCGGTCCTTTGCGCGGGACCAAGCGCTTCCTACCCTCACCGGCATGCCTGATGTGCTTTCCGTTGCCGAGGATCATCCAGCCATGGACGCGTGGGATTCGCGTACACGGCCCATCATCGCCCTT
>JBDLIR010000510.1:0-1789 GCA_039714815.1 Actinomycetota bacterium
ACTCAGCTCGCACACAAGCTCAGTGGATCATCGTGGTCTCCCCCTCCGACCTCGCTGCGCTCGGCCACCTCCCCCACTCCGTGAGGGAGGGAAAGAAGCCTTCCGCTCTCCGCTCTCCGCGAAGAATCGTGCAGCAGGTTCCGGCGGAGTGCGGACTTCCGTCTGTGTTCTGTGTTCTGTGCTCTGACTTCTGCTGACGGCTGACGGCTGACGGCTGAAAGCTGTCTCCCTCAGTATCCCTCGGTCTCCCCGGCGGCAACGGCGTGGAAACCGCCGTCGACGTGGACGATCTCACCGGTCGTCGCAAGCGAGAAGTCAGACATCAGGACACACACCATCTTGGCGACCGGGTCCGGATTCCGCGGCTCCCAGCCAAGCGGTGCTCGTACTTCCCACAGGTTCTCGAACTGCTCGAAGCCCGGGATCGACTTGGCAGCGACCGTGCCGAGCGGTCCGGCAGACACGAGGTTCGTGCGGATCGACTCCTTGCCGAGATAGCGCGCCAGGTATCGGTTGACCGACTGGAGAGCCGATTTCGACACCCCCATCCAATCGTATGCAGGCCACGCGAGGGAGTTGTCGAAATCGAGGCCGACGACGGCGCCGCCGCCAGCCTTCGCAAACAGCGGTCGCAAGCCATTTGTCAGTGTCTTGTAGGAGAACGCCGACGTCAAGAACGCCGTTCCTGCAGACTCGGGGGACGTCTCGAGGAACTTGCCTCCGAGCGCATCATCAGGTGCGAACGCGATCGCGTGGAGCGCACCGTCGAGACCGCCCCACTTGTTGTCGAGAGCGTCTACAAGCGCATCCATGTGCGACGGCTCATTGATATCGAGTTCGAAGACCTCGGCGTCTTGGGGGAGGCGCTTGGCCGACCGTGCGGTGAGTCGTAAAGCTCGGCCGAAACCGGTGAGGACGACCTCCGCGCCCTGTTCCTGGGCTACCCGCGCCGTATGCCAAGCGATGGAATCGTCGGTGAGTACGCCAGTTATCAGTATTCGCTTACCTGACAGCATCCATGAACCTTTCGTGTGAAATCGACAGAATAGCCCGGCGGCTCATCCGACGTTCGCCCATGCCCGCAGGCCGAGCCCCATCACGAACAACAAGAGGATGCCATACGTCAGCGCAGGCTTCTTCGCCATCGTAGATCGGTACAGATATGCGAGCGTGAGCGTGATCACGATGACGACGCCGTAGAAGACGTGGAAGGAGTTGCCTGGCCGCAGATTGTTGCTGTAGAGGTACACGCCCGCGGATACCTGGATGAGCATGGCGACGATCGCAAGAGCCCTCGCGATCGTGAACGCCCGTCCGGGGGTGCGTTTCATAACAGCAAGCATGAGGCCCCATGCGCCCACGAGTCCCGTCGAGATGACGGCAACCCAGAACCACGACTGGTGAAACTGTAGAACGGTCGCAAGATCCATCGGGTTCTCCATGAAAGCGGTGCACGCCGGACTCGCGAGAGTCCGCGCCAGTGCGGTAGGTTATCGCCATGATGGAACTCCACCCACACGACATGGCCCACGGCGGTGAAGCGGTTGCCCGCCACGACGGCAAAGCGTACTTCATACCCGGAGCGATGCCAGGCGAGGTCGTCGAAGCGACCGTGGTCGAAGACAAGGGGTCGTGGGCGAGGACGGCACTCGTCGACGTCGTAGCTGCCTCCCCTGAGCGCAGGACGCCCCCGTGCCCGCACGCCCAGGAATGTGGCGGGTGTCAGTGGCAGTTCGCCAACGAGCAGGAACAGCGGCGATGGAAACGAGCAACCGTTGCCGGACAGCTC
>JBDLIR010000511.1:0-1785 GCA_039714815.1 Actinomycetota bacterium
GGCATCGCTTATCTGGCATTGACGGTCGTTGTGATGCTGTCACTCGGAGCGGCCAAGCGCTCCACCGGTCGCCGTCTCGGAAGCGAGCCGCTGACTGCCGAGGCCCAGATGTCACTCATCGACGCGGCCCTCGCGTTTGGCGTGCTCATCGGTCTCGCAGCCAATGCGTTATTCGGGTGGTGGTGGGCCGATCCTGTCGCCGCGTTGTTGGTCGCAATCGCCGCGATACGAGAGGGGTTCGAGAACCTCGAGGAGGCAAGCGAACTCTCAGAATCTCTGGCGTAGCTCACCGGCCACACCTCGGCCATGAGTACACCGCCGTTCATGACGCAACACGACTGCGAAGATCACGTAACCGCTCGAACCCTTCGGATCGATGGTGAGGAATCACGCCAGCGTCGGTGCTTTGGATCTAGCTGCTCGATGACGGGTACTGCACAGTGCTGAGCGAACCCGTTGCCATGTCTTCGAGAGTTTCCGCAGCTGAGAGTGCAAGGCTTTCATCCCAGGCTTTCGCAACCACCTGGAGTCCCAGAGGGAGTCCCTCGCGGGACGTCCCGAAGCGGAACACGACCGCCGGATATCCCCACAAGCTAGGGCCAAGCGTGTATGCCCAGTCGGTGTCGGAACCGGCACCGACCGGTGGCGCAGGGTGCGGAGCGGCAGGTGAGAGGATCACATCTCGATCGACCATCTGATGAAACGCATCCTTTCGAAACGTCTGCCAGTCTTCGAGCAATCGCTCGTGGTCCCGCCCAGCGGGCAGCGGACGGTCCCAGTAGCGTTGCGTGATCTCGAGCGACCGCTGCGGACAGAGAACGTCACCCCTCTCGAGGGAATGCCCGGCATCAGCCAGCGCATCGGCAGCCCGCTGCAGTGTGTTCGCAACCTCCGACGACGGTTCGATGTCGGCGTCTTGGTGGACAAGGACACGCAACTCTTTGCGTGTCTTGTTGAGCGACCAAGGTATCGGGTGAACATCGGGGTCGATGCCATCGGGACCCGCAATGACATCGAGAATCGTTCGCACATCCGCGACCGATCTGCCCATTGGGCCGATCACCGTCCTGCCATCGGTGAGCGCATCGATGTGCGGGTAGTGGCCAGTGGCGGGAACTCGGCCCAGCGTGGGCTTGATGGTCGCGATGCCGACGCAGTGCGCTGGGAACCGGAGACTGCCACCCGAGTCGCTCCCGATACCCACGATCGATGCTCCCGTCGCAACAGCGATCGCTTCGCCCGATGAACTGTGCCCTGCTGTTCTCGAACGGTCCCATGGATTGCGCGCCACGCCATGGAGCGAATTGACGTTGGTCTTGGCGATCACGATGGCCCCGGCGTCACGCAGGCGTTTGACCACGGTCGCATCCCGATCCGGGCGCCGGCCAGCGCTGGACAGGTCCTCCCCGGCACAAGGAAACCCGGACACATCGATCCAGTCTTTCACCGTGATCGGGATGCCGTGGAGAAAGCCGAGCGGCTCACCTCGCGAGACCACCGCGTCGGCCTCGGCCGCCACCCGCATCACCGCATCGTCGCTTCGCCAGGCAACAGCGTTGAGATCCTCCAGTTCATCAAGGCGCGACAGACTCCCGGTTACCACTTCGGATACGGAACGCTCACCACGTGCGATTTGGGCCGCGACCAACCCCAGCTGAGCATCATCCATGCCCTACGACGGTAGTGCGCCGTCGGCACCGTGTCTATCGCGACCAGATCACATCGGGAGAGGGCTATCCGATTCTTCGGAAGCGGTGCAGGCATCGTTCCTCCTCTCCGGGGTCT
>JBDLIR010000512.1:0-1784 GCA_039714815.1 Actinomycetota bacterium
GACCGCTTCGAACGGACGCTGCGTGCCGAGATCGCGGGGGACGACTGGCTCGATGCGAACCCGCCGCGCATCCAACGCACGGGAGCCGCGTTCGGCTCGTCATCGGTGGATCCGCACAACGTCGTCGTGCGTGCGATCCAGGGTGCCGCAGAGGCGCTCACCGGTCGAACCCCGCGGACGATCGGCGTTCCCTATGGGTGCGACATGGCGCTGTGGGTGCGCGAGGGGGGTGCCGTCACTGCGGTCTACGGACCCGGCAACGTATCCCACGCACACGCTCCAGACGAGCACATCGACCTCCACGAGGCCGCCACGGTGGCCAAGAGCCTCGTCGAGACGGTGCGTCGGCTCCAGGCGACGTAGGGACGGGGCCCTGCCTTCGCTATTGTCGAGCGCATGAGATTCGGAGCATTCATACCCCAGGGTTGGCGCCTTGACCTCGCAGGCATCGACGTCGACCAGCATTGGCCCACCATGCTCGGTGTCGCCCACGACATCGAGCGTCTCGGATACGAGTCGTTGTGGGTGTACGACCACTTCCACACGGTTCCCGAGCCCACACAGGAGGTCACCTACGAGGCGTGGACGCTCATGGCAGCGCTTGCGTCCACGACCGACACCGTGCGCCTCGGGCAGATGTGCACCTGCAACACGTACCGGCCACCGTCGTACCTTGCGAAGGTGGCGGCATCCATCGATGTCATCTCGGGCGGCCGCCTCGAGATGGGGATCGGCGCCGGATGGTACGAACACGAACACGACGGTTACGGCTACCCGTTCCTCTCCCCCGGTGGCAGGCTCGGGATGCTGCGCGAGGGCGTCGAGATCATGCGGGCGATGTGGACCGAGGACGTGGTCAGCTACGAAGGCAAGCACTACACGCTCGATGGGGCGATCTGCCAGCCGAAACCGGTCCAGGAACCGAGCATCCCGATCTGGGTCGCAGGGGGTGGGGAGAAGGTGACGCTCAGGATCGCCGCTCGTTACGCCCGGTACACGAACTACGGGATCACACTCGGCGAGTTCATCGCCAAATCTGAGATCCTGCGGGGCCATTGTGAGGATGTCGGGACAGGCTTCGACGCGATCACCCGGTCATCGAACTTCAACATGCTCGTGGGAGCAACCGAGGCCGAGGTCGAAGACAAGAAGTCGTGGTACCGGTCCCACCTCACGGGCCGTGTTGCAGACGACAAGGTCGAGCGCACCATGGCGCTCTACGACGCCATGTCCGGCACGCCCGAACAGGTGGTGGAGCGCCTCCGGGAGTGGGAGGCGGCGGGCATGACCTACCCGATCATCTACTTCCCTGACGTGGCTTACGACCGGTCCAGCCTCGAACTGTTCGCCAACGACGTCATCCCGGCGTTCCGCTGAACGCGTCCCGGAAGCCCGCATGCGATCGATGACCCGCACAGAGGCCATGGATTTCCTGATGACGGGCACGAGGACCGGCAAGCTCGCCACGACTCGTGACGACGGTCGTCCCCACGTCACACCCATCTGGTTCGTCGTCGACGGTGACGACCTGGTGTTCAACACCTGGCACACGAGCGCCAAGGCGAGGAACCTCGCCCGCGACCCTCGGGCAGCCCTCGTCGTGGATCTGGAGGAGCCTCCCTACGGCCATGTGATGGTGGAGGGCACGGTCTCGGTGTCGACCGATCTCGACGAGGTGAAGCGTTTCGCGACGCTGATCGGTGGCCGGTACATGGGTGCGGACCGGGCGGAGGAGTTCGGTGAGCGCAACGGTGTCGAGGGGGAGCTGTTGGTGCGCCTGCACA
>JBDLIR010000513.1:0-1774 GCA_039714815.1 Actinomycetota bacterium
GCAGAAGCTGAATGGCACTTCTCGGGATTCCAGCAGGACCAAACGCTCAAGACGATTGTCAGGAAGGGACGAAACGAATGGGTGGATGGTCACGCCCTGCACCTGCCGATCAACTCAGCGTCACCGAATCATGTCAACTGGGACACCGTCTGTACTGTCGCATGTGCAGCGCTCACTCGCGGGGCGAACGAGCACATCACCGCGTTCCAGATTCACTTCGATAGCGACTGGGCCTGGAATCTCGACTACACCGCGAGCCATGGAACGTTCACGAATCTGGACATGAGGAGCGTTGCTGCCCACGAATGGGGCCACGTAGTGGGCCTAGGGCATTCAACGCGTGGTTACGGGCATGATTGCGCATCGGGATCGGGAACCATGGGGACGATGGCGCAAGGTACGGCGGGCTGCATCAACAACGGACATACCGAGCAGCGATCGATCAGCGTGAAAGATGAGGAGGGTCGTTGTGAGATCTACTCCCACGCCCACGGATACTCGTGTTGAGGATCCGACATGACGTCACATAGACGGTCGCTCGCACTTGGGATTGCTCTGGCGCTTGCCGTTTCGGCTTGCGGCATCTCGCTACCGGAAACCGAAGTACCAGAACCCGACGGTGCCATTGCCGAGGTGACCGTGTCCACGGATGATCTCTTGCCCCGAGTCACTCGCGGTGTTCAGCCCGGAAGCGAGTCAGATGTGGGTTTCTTCGCACCTGACGATGGAATCGTGGCAATGCAGACGGACCTACCCGGTGGCGCCTATGCGGTCGGCGTACCCGAGCATGCTCTCATTGAGTCATCGGATCTCGCATTCCAAGGCGTTGTCCTCAACATCAAGCCAGCCGTTCTCAACACACCAACCGGCGGATGGGATCCAGCTCCGGCCTCTTCAGCAGAGTTGCTTCACGGTGCCCACGCGAATCTCCTTCCCTACACGGCGGTCGAATTGCGGGTTGACCGGATGTTGGGGGCGCGTCAATCCTTGGCCGATGCTGTTCCTGACGTGGGTGACGTTGTCACGGTCTGGCTCTTGGGCGGCAGCCACACGTACACCGTTGCTGAGGCAGACGCCAAAGCGATCGGATTGCCGGGTGATGTCGATCCCGACACCGAAGGTCCCGATGGTGCCGAATCGGAAGATGACGCCGTCACGGGTGATCTGATTCGCACGACGGAGATGGCACACGCCGTCTACTTCGAAGAGGGCGACCAGCTGATCGTATTTGGTCGATGGGATTATGTACCGCCGGCTGGTCTCGATCCTGAACGGCTACCCGAGTACGTTCTATTCTCGCTTCTGCCGCAAGGCTCCGGACTCTACAGAATCGAGACTGGCACAGGCGATGTCCTCGATCTCGCGTCGGGACGCCATCTCGACCAAATCACCATCGAAGATTTCGGTGTGGCTCTCGATGCTGCCACTGGCGACTCCACTCGCTACAACGGTTCGTGATCCTATGCGAGCCTGTTCGATGCGGACAATCTGCTCGATCAGCTCCGTGGCACGTGTTTCAGCGACGCGATTGAAGATACGTGTTGCGTGCCTCGGTTGCCTCAGGGTCTTGGAGCGCATGCACGGCTGACCTGGCGTCGTCACGCGAGAGGTCGCCCTTGAGAACCTCGGCGACATGGGCCTTCGTCGTTCGGATAGCAATGCTCGCCTTGGAAGCGACCGTCTCCGCTAGTGCCTGAGCGGTCGGCACGACGTCCTCCGGCTCGACAACGCTGTTGACGAAGCCAGCCGCGAGAGCTTCATCGGCGGAGAAGGG
>JBDLIR010000514.1:0-1772 GCA_039714815.1 Actinomycetota bacterium
AGAGACGCGTTCGCGGACCCGGTCGTGGGCCCGTGACAGGACCCGTTGGAACACGATGACGAGGATCGTGTACGCGACAACGCCTGCGAACACGATCAACGCAAGCTGCCACTGGTAGAGCAGCATCGCACCCATCGCAAGCGTCACCTGTGCCGTTCCGAGGACCATGCCGACGCCACCCCACTCCCAGAACTGCTGGATCGTCTCGACATCTGACGTGACTCTGGCGACCAGGGCACCCCGTCGCTGGGCCTGGAGATCGAGCATCGACATCCTGTGGAGATGCGCGAAAGTCGAGATCCGCAATTCGGCAAGTCCCCATGCTGCAGAGCGCATCAACCTTCGCAACGAGAACCAGCGCGCAGCGGTTGCCAGCAGCACAGCTCCTAGCGCTGCCAGCCCAAGACGGACGGCGGCTGGCACATCGGCTTCGGCGGTGCCGAGGATCTCGTTGTCGATGATCATTTGAAGAACGATCGGGACCGCAAGCTGGAGAGCGGTGCCTATGACGGCGAGAACGAGGGTCCAGGTCAACCCACGTGAGAGCTCGGGAGCGATTTCGAACGATCGCCGCAGGGCACGGGCCGTGCCGGTTCTTGCCTGGTCCGTCATGGCGATGCCGCTTCCTGGTCGCGGGCGGCCTGATCTTCGTCGTAGGCGTTGAGGAGTCTGGCGTATCCCGGTGTCGTCGACATCAGATCCTCGTGACTCCCCTGGGCGACCACCCTGCCGTCTTCGAGGAAGACGACCTCGTCGGCCAGGGCGATCGATGATCGCCGGTACGCAACGATGATCACCGTCGACGGCAGCTCCGACCGTCGCAACCCACGGAGGATCTCTGTCTCCACCGATGGATCGACCGCCGAGGTAGCGTCATCGAGGACCAGGACGCGAGGGCGGCGGACGAGTGCCCTGGCGAGTGCGATCCTCTGGCGCTGCCCCCCGGAGAGCGTGGTGCCTCGTTCACCGATCTTGGTGTCGTAGCCATACTCGAGTTCGTTGATGAATCTGCCAACTCCTGCCAGCCGCGCAGCCGTACGGACGTCGTCGCGGTCGATATCCAGACCCAGCGTGATATTCCCTTCGACCGTGTCGTCGAAGAGGAACGACTCTTGCGAAACGAATGCAACCTCACCGGCGAGTTCGGAAGGAGCGAATATCCGCAGATCGCGCCCATCGAGGCTGACGGTTCCCGCGCCGGGATCCCACAATCGGGCAAACAGCAAGGCGAGTGTTGACTTGCCAGAGGCTGTCGGCCCAACGATGGCGACGGTCTTCCCTCCCAGAATCTCGACATCGACGTCTTTGAGGATCACAAGACCCTCCTCGTAGCCGAACGTGACGCCCTCTGAAGCGACAGCCCCACCGCTCGGATCGATGGACGCGGCGATCTCTCCATGCTCAACGACATCGTCAGCATCGAGCACGATCTCGACGCGTTTCCATGCGGCTAGAGAATGGGCCATCTCCCAGATCACGAATCCCAGAAGCGAAATCGGCATCATCATCAGCGAGAGCAAGTAGGCGATCGTCACCAGGTCGCCCGGTGTCACCGACCCACTTGAAAGTCTCGCTACGCCAACGATCAGAATGGTGATTGTCATCACGGTCGGAAGGGACTCGACGATCGCCCGGTAGCCGACCCACATCTGGTTCACCGACGTGACCTTGTCGCGAAGTTCATCCGCTGCCGCAGCGAAGCGCTCGGTCTCTTGTTCGCCGCGGCCGAGCGCCTTGATCGTGAGCGCACCATCGATCGACTCGTGCGCTAT
>JBDLIR010000515.1:0-1747 GCA_039714815.1 Actinomycetota bacterium
CTCGACCGGCGGATCACCGACGTGGTCGAGCCACAGGAAGGTTGCCTGGTACGCCTCGTCGAGTGTGAGCTGGCTTCGTCTTGAGCTAACCATATGTGACGAGAGCTTACTTGACCTATCGCGTCCGTTTGAAGGCGATCGAGTGATGCCAGTCAGCGAGGAGGGTTCGGAGTGCGGCCACGAACGCGAGCGGCTGGTCGAGTGTCAGATGGTGGTGCGCTTGGGGGATCTCGATGACCGGGGACACGCGTCCCATGAGTTCATACATGTACGCGGCGGTGTCCTTCGGCACCACGACTGACAATTCGCCGGTGAACAGGGCTACTCGACACCGGACGGACGCGAGCTGCTCTCTCAGGGCGACGAGGGTCCCGGCGAATATTCCCGGATCGAACTTCCAGGTCCACCCTGCGGTCGTACGATGCACGGACTTGCGAGCTATGTAGTCGACTATGTAGGAGTTGGCACATGGCTGGCGCGGCACGAGGGCGAAGTGGGTGATCGCTTCCTCTTCGGTGGAGTAGACGCCCGGTGACCTGAATGCATGTCCCGATCGGCTCTCCTCTGCCTCTGGTGACGGTTCACGCACGGGTGCATCGACTATGACAGCTCCCTTGAGCCTGTCTCCATGCCTTGCGGCTGTCTCGATCGTGACCATCCCGCCCAAGCTGTGACCCACGAGCACGGGAGGGCCGGGGAATCCTGCGTCCTCCACCACGGCCATGACCTCGGTGGCCCAAGTCTCGTGTGAATACGCTGCGCGCCGTCCCGAATCGCCCATACCGGAAAGATGGATCGCGACAGCGTGCCATTCGCTGGTGAACAGGGGCGCGATGAACGACCACCAGTGGGCGTGTGCAGCCCCGCCGTGTACGAACACGAGTCCGGGCTTGTCCGTATCACCCCACGACAGGTAGCGGACGGTCGTCCCGTCCACGACCACTTCACGTTGTTCATGGGGGGCTTCAACGGCGGTTGTGAACCACGCCGGAGGCGGACTACTCACTGGAGCGGACTTCCTCGGGGAGCAGGAACCACCTGAGATCCTCGAATGAAGCGGTTGCCTCGACCGGTGGCTGGCTTGGCGCCGTCCTCGGATCGATGGAGTCGAAGAGCGCTTGTGCCCCGTCGAGGTACGCGGCAAGCTCTGTGTCGGGAACATGGGACGCCCGGGCGTCGTACTCCATGGTCCCGTCGCCGTAGTCGATGTCGAACAACGACAGTGGCGCATCGCCGCGGCCGTCGATGTGTGTCCACTCCGCTGTGTGCGTATCGAACTGATACCAGGGAAGTAGCTTCCAACCGTGCGTGGCCACGAGATCCACCGCCTCGATGATGAAATCGAATACGGCCTCGGAGATGAAGTAGTTGAAGTTGACCCGCACCCAGCCGGGCTTGATGCCCTCGCATCCGAGGTGCACTTCATGGCTGATCTCCTCAGAGTGCGCGTCGTCGATGCCAAGGAGCGCGTGACCGTACGGCCCGGCGCAGGAGCATCCGCCCCTCGACTGGATCCCGAAGAGGTCGTTGAGTACTGCGACGACGAAGTTGTGATGCAGGTACTGGCCACCGTGTTTCACCACGAACGAGACGATCGACAGACGCTCGGCTTCGGGGTTTCCGAGAATCTCGATGTCCGAGTTCGCTGACCAGGCCGCAATCGCGCGGTGTATGAACTTCTCCTCGAGAGTCCTGATGCGTCGTGACCCGACCGCCTCCTTGAGCTGGAACACGAGGCCGGCTCGGA
>JBDLIR010000516.1:0-1741 GCA_039714815.1 Actinomycetota bacterium
GCGACATTGAATGGGTACGGAGGTGCGACCACTCGGGCGTACACGTTTGCCGGTACCCAGGGCGCGGTCGTTGTGAACGCGTCAGCGAGTGGGCTTCGCTCTGCGCATGGAACGGCCATCGGCGTGGACGTGCTCACGGACAGTACCGATATCAGGCTCGTCTCATCGTCGGTGAGTGACGTAGATGCCGCTGTCGACACAACGATGTCGCCAGAGAGCCCGACCAAGGATCCCTGGGCCTACGGGTACTACGTCGGTGCCGATGCAGGTGATGTCACCATGCGCGGCTGTGCGGTCGACCTTGCAGGCCAGTACGGCGAGGCTGATATCCATGACCTGACTGGCGACGCCACATGGCACTCAACCTGTCGCGCTGACTGAGGTGCCGTCTCCGTCTCCGTGCTCAGACCTCGTTGACGAGCACGGAGATCGGGTAGTGGTCCGAGTACCCATTGAGGTCGACCTGTTTCCCCATGCCACCGAAACGTATGGGCTGGGGATAGACAGCGTTCGGGTCTGACAAGCCTGGGAATGAAGATTCGATCGTCACAGAACTGGCGTCGAGCTCGATGTCTCCCCCTGGTGTGATGATGTTCTCGTTGGCGAGGAACTGGTCGAGGAGGTTCGCCTGGTTCTGGAAGTAGAAGGTGCCGTCCGCTCTGCCCATCAGCGGCCACATCAGGTTCCAGAACCTCGGGCTCCTGCCACGTAGAACCTGTAGCTTCTTGCGGACGGCAAGCCCATACTTGCGCAGCGATGTGTTGAAGGGCTCGTCATTGAAGTCACCCATAGCGAGGACCGGGAGGTCGTCGCCGTGTACCTCACGTGCCCGCTGGTGAAAGTACGCAAGTGTCTCGCCTGCGATCTGGCGGTAGCCCTCAGACTCGAGCTGTCCGCCGCTTCGCGATGGCCAGTGGTTCCCGAAGACGGTCCACCTGCGACCGGCGGGCTTCGTCGTGAAGTTCACTTGCAGAATGTCGCGCGTGGCTGTTCTGCGCATCACGGAGTGCTGGAACACTGCATCTGGCGGAACCTCGAACTTCGATGTCTCGTAGATGAAGGCGATGTCGATTCCGCGCCTGTCCGACATGTCGGCGTGCACGAACCCGTAGTGCCTGCCGGGGAGACGAGCGTTCAGCCCATCGGCGAGCTTCTGCATGACGAACTCGTTCTCGACCTCGCACACGCCGAGGAGGTCCGGGCCTTCTCCGTTGTTGAGGGACTCGATGACGTCGAGAAGCTGCCTGATCTTCTTGTCGCGCAACGTCGTGGTCCAGCCCGTCAGGCTCTTGCCCAGCGCGCGCTTGAGCTTGTCGGTGCGTCGCGGCGAATTGACCGAATCGAACAGGTTCTCGAGGTTCCACCAGGCTACGTAGTACTGCGTCGGCACGCGTCTGTCCTCTCTGAAGCGCCTCCGTACGCTACCACCAGCGCTTCGCAGTCAGGGCTTTGGCGTCGATACGAACGATATATCAGCCAAATCGACGCCAAAGCCCTGAGAACGGGGTCAGCGGCGGGTCGGGTGTGCCAGTCTGGGTTCGTGGCGGATCGTGCCATCCAGGTAGGCAGCGAGGGCTTCATCGATCGCTCGTGTCCTGGTGAGGATGACCTCGGTTCCTTCCTGTGCAATGCGTTCAGCGAGGGGTACCCCGATGCCGCTTGCGATCACGACGTCACAGTCGTCGAGGATGCTCACGACGAAATCGGGGCGGCCGTGGTCTCCACCTCCGCACGGCGGCAT
>JBDLIR010000517.1:0-1740 GCA_039714815.1 Actinomycetota bacterium
TGCCGGATCGATGGGGATCGGAGATGCCTCCGCTCCGGGCGCCTGTCCCAATGGGATCTGCCCCATTGTGCTGCCGCTATCCCCGCGCGAGTCGCCGCGTCCATCCTGGTCCTGCTTCGGTGACAGCTGTTCGAGTCCGGCGAAATCGGCGCGCGGCCGGATGGTTTGCACGAGATCGATATCGTTGCGCGTCCCGAACGCCAGGCAATCGACATCGAAGCTGTCGCTACCGCCACGCAGCGCTCGGATCTCGATCGCCGAGGGCGATCTGCTCACGATGGCGACGCCCGCGGCGTCCACCGAGTTCGGCGTACAGTGGACCGTGATGCTCTCCGGTCGGACCAGCATGCTCCAGTCGTCGGGCGGCTCCCACCGAGCTTCACCCTGGTCCAGCGTGATCGTCTCGCGCGCATAGATGTCTGCCTGCCGCCCCTCGAGACTCACGTAGTTGATGGCGAGGTTCGGATCCTTGGGATGGTCGATCAGAAAGGCATTGAAGCCCGACTTAAAAATGTTGCCCGTTCGACCATCAAGAAGGATCGTCGGGAAATTGGCAGTGTCGCCCTGTTGATTCTCAGACACGCGGTACAAAACCAGATGGCCGCCGCGTGCGCCTGTAATGGGGAATGCGGTTGGGGAGGCCTGCAGCAATCCTGCGGTCGTCCCTTGGAGAGCGACGCGCAACCGCCCATGGTCTGGCGCACCGGGGATGCTCTCAGCCGCGACGGTCTGCTCGTTTGATCCGGCGTGAAGGTGCAAAAAGCCGCTGTCCTCATCGTCGACCGCTAACTCCACACGGGTTTCGTCACTGCCGCCGCCTTCGCTTCCCGTGATGACGAGGCTTCCCTGACCGGTGCCGCTGACGGCAAGCGCCAAGCGCTCGAGTTCGCCGCCGTCCCTCAGTCGAAGGGAGGCCATCTCCCCCTGCTGGGCGGAAAGGAGGACTGAGGTGCCATTGTTGTGCGACGAACGGAGCGCAAGCTCCCCGTTCCCCGCCTCGCCGACGGCGAGCACCGCCTTTGGCTCTAGCTCGTCGGGTGGCGGGTCGCGTTCAAAGAGCCGAACCGCCGGATGTTGCGCTTCGGACCCGGGATCGGTACCGACCTCGACGACCACCCGATCCGCATCGCTGCGAAGCTGAAGGCGACCACGCTCCTCGTCATCGAGGTCAAGGCGAGCTCGTTCCTGTAATAGGAAAACGCTGGAGCTCGGCCGCAAGACGAGCTCCGGTGAACGGTCTTGCCGAATACCCAACATCGCCCTTTCGACTCCATTCGAGTCACTGACGGTCAGTCTGCCCTGGACATTGTCATCAAGCTCGAGAACCGCTCGCTGATCACCTTGCCCGCTGAACAGAGTGAGATGTGGCAGCCGTTGCGTCACCGCCAACTCTGCGCGTAAGGTATCGCCACTCCTATCCCTAAGCTCGAGATGCGGTCGCTGATCTTCATCGCTTCTCATCTCTATTACAGCGTTCCCACCGGCATTCCCCAGCCTGATCCGCCCTTGCTCGCTATCGTCGACGAACATACTCGCCCGGTTGAGGTTATCGTCATTCCGGAGGTCGAGATGCGGCTGGCCACCCGGGTCGACCCAGAGAACCGCCCGATTGTTCGTGCCGGGCGCAAGCGACTGGCGCAGAACAAGCGCGACATTTTCGTCGGTCGAATCGGAAAAGATCTCTGCAACAATGTCCCCCGAGTCGTTTCTGAGGAACAAGGCTCCCTGACCGTTGCGGTC
>JBDLIR010000518.1:0-1735 GCA_039714815.1 Actinomycetota bacterium
GTTGAGCTCGGAGTTGATCTCGAGTAGTTCATTCGTGAGCATGTTTGGTTCGAATGCCACGACGACGCCGTCGGGCCACACAGCACGGGCAAACGGAAGCGTGAACGATCCGATGTGGGCGCCGATGTCGAGGACGACATCTCCCGATTCGATGAGCGCAACTGCCATTGCGATGAACGGACGCGTGTGCCCTCCGTACTCCTCGAGATGCCGCGTCACCAAGTCGTCCCTCGGAGCAAGAAACGTGCCGTGGTGTGCCTTGACAACCGTGCTGTTGAGCAGTCTCAAGGGTTCGGCTGTGGTAGTCATCCGGACTCTGAACTCTTGTCCCCAGCTTCGGGTGAAGTCGGATCATCCAGCCAACGCGATGCGAGGTTCCTGTATCCGGGCCGCGTGCGTGCGAGCCAACCCAGGGGTCCGGTCCCGATGCGGTTCAGCAGCCATAGGAGGTTGCGCTTGGCCTCTCGAAGATCGTCGTATTCCTCCTTGGATACGGTCACCGATCCATCGATCATCGATGGCGTGCTGGATGCCTCACCTGAAGCTCCCCGCTGCTCGTCGCGAACGCGTTCGCGACCGCGGAGCACGCGCACTTCGAGCGTGAGAAGTTGATTCTCGAGACCGAGTTCCTCCGCTGTTGGGAGCTCTGTGAACCCATCGACGGTTTCATGTGGCAATGCTGTACCCCTCACTTCGCGTCGTTTCATCCATGCTGTGAAGTTCGTCGAGCGTCGCTTGTACGACGCGCATCATGGGTGAATCGTAAACGTACGTCACTTCGGTTTCGGTGGCGGTCACCGTTGGATCGAAGACCTTGAAGGTCGGGATCGGGTTGAGCTTCACACCAAGACGATCAATCGACTGTTCGACGATCGGGTACCCCGCGGCCAAGGCGTCGAACGAGAGGACGAGTGTGTCCTCTGGATAGGCACGCGCGAAGGCCGCGAGCGCTTGGTTGTGAGCGAGCCACATGCGCAGACCGAAATCTGGTTCCGCCCAGAATCTTCGGTGGCTCTCCTCGTTCCCTCGGCGGTGAACGAGATCGCTGGTTTGGCGACGGTGCAATGATGCAACGCTTTCAGCCGGATTCCGATACACGATGATCGTCTTCATCCCCGGTAGCAGGTGTTTCCAAGCCGGCAGGAAGAAGCACACCCTCGGATCCTTGAAGCCCCAGAGCCTATGCGCGGCTCGCCTTCTGTCGACGAGGTCCTGCATTGCTCGCCATCGACTCGCGTCGATGTACGGGATGAAGGGACGGTCAACCTGCCAGTTCAATCCGTTGTCTCGCAAGATCCGGTCGTGGATCCGCAGGACTTCCTTGTCCTCGAAGTGGCCATACGGGTTGGAGGGCAGAGCCCCGAGTAGGTCGTCGCCAACGAACAGGCCTGCCCGATGCAGCAACTCGGTCAGCAGGGATGTCCCGCTCCTGTGGAATCCTCCGACGATCAGTTCAGCCATGGGGCCCACCAGGCGACAGCCACGGGATCCCGGAATCCTTGAATCGGTTCTGCAGACCGGCCAGCTCATCCGCATACAGGGCGGAAAGGAATTCCCGATGGCGTTCGGGAATCTCGCTTCGCGGTCCCCTGTTGACGATTGTGCGGAGCGGATACGTGCTCATGTCGATGCCTGAGTCGACTCCGATGTGTTCGAGGACGCTGCGCAGGAATTGCTCCGGCTCGCTGCTGATCGAGTCGTAGAACCCCATGAACAACTGCTCCGATCCGAAGTG
>JBDLIR010000519.1:0-1734 GCA_039714815.1 Actinomycetota bacterium
AATACCAAGTACCAAGCACCAAGTACTCTCCTCCCCAATGAACTACCAGGCTCTCTACCGCAAGTACCGGCCCCAGCGATTCGATGAGGTCGTCGGGCAGGATCACGTGACGACGACTCTCCAACGAGAGGTGATCGAGGGCAAGGTCGCCCACGCCTACCTCTTCTCAGGCCCACGCGGGACAGGAAAGACGACAACCGCAAGGCTGCTCGCCAAATCGCTCAACTGTCCCGATCGGGCGCCCGACGGCGAGCCTTGTGACAACTGTCCATCGTGTGAGGGCATCACGCAGGGAACGTCACTCGATGTGATCGAACTCGACGCGGCATCCCACAACAAGGTCGAGGACGTGAGGGAGATGCGGGTGAACGTGAGCACGGTTGCTGCAGCGGCCGGCGCACGACGTCTCTACATCCTCGATGAGGCGCACATGCTTTCGCGCGCTGCGAGCAACGCACTGCTCAAGACGCTCGAAGAGCCCCCTGAGCACGTCATCTTCATCCTGGCGACGACGGAACCGTACAAGTTGCTCGACACGATACGGTCCCGCACGCAACGATTCGATTTCCAGCCTGTGTCGACAGAGATCCTCATCGACTACCTGGCGAAGATCTCGGACCGCGAGGAGTTCACGTACGACCATGCTGCGCTCGGTGCCGTGACTTCCCATGCAGATGGATCGGTTCGCGACGCTATGAGCCTCCTCGAGCAGGTTGCCGCCCTCGGCGGAGGTGTCGTCACGAGTTCGGGTGTCGCAAAGGCTCTCGGCATCGCTGATGCCGAAAGCTACGGACGTCTTCTGGATTCGATTCACACGGCTGACGCGGCAGGTGCCCTCGGCCTGGTCGCTGAGATCGCAGCACAGGGTGCGGATCTCCGACGGTTCGTGTCCGATGCCGTCGGCTTCCTCCGCGGTGTGTTCCTCGCCCAGTACACAGGCAATATCGAGGAAGTGGCAAACGAATCCAGCGAGACGATCGAGCATTGGAAGCAGTACGCATCCGTCCTGTCTCGCGCTGAGGTGCTGCGGGCGATCGACACCCTCTCAGATGCGCTCGTTCAGCTGCGAGCGGGACGAGAAGAACGACTCGTCGTGGAGCTGTCGGTCATGAAACTCACCAGGCCGGAGATCATCCAGGATCTCGAAGCTCTGACCGTTCGCCTCGATCGTGTTGAACGCGACGTGAGGGAGATCAAGCGCGGCGCTCCACCCGCCAAGCCGGTAGCCGAATCTGACGATTCCGGTCGATCAGATCGGCCGTTCACGCCCACCGTCGTGCCCACCGATCCGGCACCGACGGCACAGGAACAGGAACGAGAGACCACGGTGACCGACCTGTCGGCGGTTCCTGCCCCGGACGATCGTTCCGACCACCCGGCAGGAAGACAAGACCAAACTGCGAAGCCAGAAGAGACAGTTGGCGCCCGCAAGTCGGAGTTGACGCTCGGTGAATTCGAAAAAGCCTGGCCTGCCATCATGGCGACGATACGTCAGGACGTGGGACCCCGGCGTCACGCCCTCTTGAGGGAGGCGCGCCCTGTTGCTGTTGATAACGGCACCGTGTACTTCGAGGTTGCCGCCCACATGCACTTCCACCTCGAGCAACTCAAGGCAGACACAGGCATAGAGCAAGCCATCGTATCCGCTGGTTCGGATCAGCTCGACCAACCGGTTCGCGTTGCGTTTCGATCGGCAGACAAGGTCGTGACGCTTTCCCAAGAACCGGTCGAAAG
>JBDLIR010000520.1:0-1734 GCA_039714815.1 Actinomycetota bacterium
GAACCAGGATCGCATCCCCGAACCTGAGTGGCTCCGTGGTCTCCAGGAGCCGCTCACCGCGCCGTATTCCGAGGACCAGCACACCGAACGTCTTTGCGATGACCCCATCAGACACGGTCTTGCCCGCGTACGACGACCGCGGCGTCAGGAGTACCTCGGCAAGCCCGACCTCCTGGGAGAGCAGTTCGCTCAGCCCTTGCCCGGCATCGTCGATCGGGAGCATCCCGAGCCGCATCGTTACTGAGAGTTCCCGCACCTGGGCGGGTGTGCCGGTAACGATGAAGACGTCGCTGTAGTTGATGGTCTGCTCGGGGTCCGGGAGCGCAGGAGGGTCGGTCATCATCGACTCCATCCGTTCACGCACCGGCGACGGTACCGCCTGACCGAGGACGTTCGGCTCGTCGTGATGCGCCTCGATCTGGAGCACCGAAACCCCGAACCGTTTCCCGATATCGGAGTCACGCAACGACTGGCCGATGAGCGGCGAGGGTCTGCGTACACGCATCCGGAACAGATTGTTGTCGAGTGAGTACGCCTGGGCGATTTCCTCCATCTCCTGGTCGAGCATGGGAGGGGCGACGGACGACTTGCGCTTGGGGAGCAGGCGCCGACCGATCGTTGCCATGTAGATCACGGCGACGACGAGAAGGGGGGCCGCAACGAGCGAGAACTCGAAGAAGCCGAACGGACGGAAGCCAGCGGCTTCGAGAGCATCGGCAACCACGATGTTGGGTGGTGTGCCCGTGAGGGTGAGCAGGCCACCAGCGTTCGCTGCGAACGCGACGGGGATCAGGAAACCCGACGGTGTCCCGCGTACGCCCCACGATGCGAGGACGATCGCCGGCATCAGTGTTGCGACGGTGCCCGTGTTCGAGATGAACCCGGACAGGATGGCTGTTGCGAGCATCGCGAGCACGAGCAGGCGTAGCGGGTTGCCTTTGGCGCTGCCGATGAGTTTGTCCCCGAAATAGGCGGTGGCGCCTGTGCGGCTCAGACCCTCACCGACAACGAAGAGCGACGCGATCAAGATGACGGTCGAGTTCGCAAAGCCGGAGAACGCCTCGCCGAGTTCTATCACACCCGTCAGATAGAGAGCGAGCATCGACGCAACGGCGACGAGATCAGGATGCCATCGGCCCCACATGAACAGCGCGATCGTGATGCCAAGGATCAGGAACGTGATCGCCATGTCACTCATGATGAGGCTCTCGCGAGCGCTGGTGTCGTGGTCACCACGCGATGGTATCTCACCAAGGGTGGGCTATGCGAAAAGGGGGTTAGCTGCCAGACAACAGCCTTCGGAGCCCACGCTGCCCCGTACCTCGACATCTCCGCTGGCAAACTCGGGGGAGAGGAAGAGGCTGAGTCGCCCTCCCTTGACGGAGTCGGAGTGAGCGATCAGGCAGGCGCGGGTTCCCGCTTGGACCAGTAGCGGCGGGTGTAGCTGCTGGATGCAGCACGGTGAGGCCTGCTGCGCATCCAGGGTTAGCTCCGTCGAATGTCGAGATGTGGTTGAACGGGATCACTGCACCTTGGCATATCGTGGTAGGGTCGTGGACGGTCTTGGGGAGGGGAGAACGGTGGGTCGCAGAGTGTTGCTGATGCTGGTGGGCATCGCCTTGATGACACCGGTGTTCGCCCCGGCCGCCGTCGGCGTGGAGGCCGATGACGAACCGACCGCGACTGTCGTCGTACTCGTCGATCTTTCAGGAAGTCTGCGGGAACGCGATATCG
>JBDLIR010000521.1:0-1720 GCA_039714815.1 Actinomycetota bacterium
TCGTTTGAATCGGATCGTGTCGCCCATCATCTGCAAGGGCCGGCGCGGCGACAAGCCCGAACGTGAGCACCACCCCGAGGAGCGCTGAGACGAGAACCCGTGCCGGCGTCACAGCCTGGTGATATCTGCACCGAGCGAGGCAAGTTTCGGCACGAAGTCCTGATAGCCGCGGTCAACATGGTGGGCATCGGTGATCATGGTCTCACCGTCTGCGCGCAATGCAGCGATCGTCAACGCCGCCGCTGCACGGATATCGCAGCCGTCGACCTCGCACCCGGAGAGTTCATCGGATCCCCTGATCACCACATGCTGCCCCTCCGGCTGGACGTCCGAACCCATGCGGTTCAGTTCACCGAGGTACCGGAACCTGCCTGCATAGATGTTCTCCGTCACGATGGATGTCCCGTCGGCGATCGATAGGAACGCCACCATTTGCGGGAGCATATCGGTGTGGAAACCTGGATAAGGAAGGGTTGCAACATCGACTGCGGTGGGCCGCTGCGGACCCTGGATCGTGATGGAGTCCTCTGTGGTCGTGATGACACAGCCTGCAGCATCAAGCTTCTGAAGCTCCATCCTGAGATGCTCTGGCCTGCATCCCGTTACCGTCACCTCTCCTCTCGACATCGCTCCGGCAACGAGGTAGGTCCCCGCTTCAAGCCTGTCCGGCACGGTGTCATGGACCGCCGGTTCGAGGTGGGTGACTCCGTGGATCACGAGTGTTGACGTGCCCGCTCCGTCGATCTTGGCGCCCATCTTCATCAGGTACTCAGCGAGGTCGGTGAGTTCCGGCTCTCTGGCTGCATTGCCGATCGTGGTCGTGCCGCGGGCGAGGACGGCGGCAAGCATCAGGTTCTCGGTCGCACCCACCGAGGGGAAATCGAGGAACACATCGGTACCGGTGAGCCCGTTCGGGGCTGAGCCATGGAGCACACCGTGCCTGAGGTCGAACGTTGCACCCATCGCTTCGAGGCCCTTGACGTGGAAGTCGATGGGGCGTGAACCGAAGTCGTCGCCGCCGGGAAGCGCAACCCTGGCCTCACCGGTGCGTGCGAGGAGTGCGCCGAGCACGAGAATCGATGCGCGCATCTGGCGCACGAGGTCGAGCGGGGCCTCGGGGTTCGGGACGTCCGGCACGTCGATGGTGAGTGTTGAACCATCTCTTGCGCACACTGCGCCGATGTGTTCGAGCACCTTCCCCATGATCTCGACGTCGACGATTCCCGGTACGTTCGTGATGGTGTGTCGGCCGGGTGCGAGCAGCGACGCGACCATGTGTTTGAGGACGGCGTTCTTCGCCCCGAGCACCCCGACGGTGCCGTGGAGAGGAGACCCACCTTGTACGACGATCGCATCAATCATGCTGTGAGGTTACGCCGAATCCCGGTTTGCCATTGGATTGGGAGGCGGGAAGACCGTAGATCGTAAATCGGAAGCCCCCTCCGACCTCGCTGCGCTCGGCCACCTCCCCCGACTTCGTCAAGGGAGGGAAGCAACCTTCCTCCTCTCCCTCAGCTTGCTGGGGGAGATGTCGAGGAACGAGACAGAGGGGGCCTCTAAGAAAGATGCCAGATGCCAGATGCCAGATGCCAGCAAAGCATCGCGCGTCATGCTTTCTGGTAGCGAGCGCAGCGAGCGATCTGGTGTCTGGTATCTGGGAGCGAGCGTGCGAGCGCTCTGTTACTGCTCGATCGGTGTGATCGAGGCGAACACGACATCG
>JBDLIR010000522.1:0-1712 GCA_039714815.1 Actinomycetota bacterium
GATGAGATCACCCGGTTCCAACTTGTCGAGATCCTCGAAAGGCATCGTCTTCGTCGAGCGGTGACCAGCGAGAACCATGTTCCCCTGCTCGCCTGCGTTGGCGGTGCCGGACCAGTGAGCCACTCCCTGATCGATCACTGACATCGCGACTCCCGAGCGAATCGTCTCATCCAAGCCGATCGCGGGGATTCGCAAGGTGCCCAACTCGGCACCGGAGGCCTGCGTTCTGTGGAAAACGGGTTGGCGGGCAGGATTGGCTGACACGTCATCCGGTCGGCTCAGAGCCGTGGCAGGCGTTGCCAAGGCGATCGCCATCGCGAGCACAATCGCGAAACGCAAGATGTTGTTCATCGGTCTCATCGTCATGTGAATCGGCGGATATCGTCGTGTTCTGTACGAGAAT
This sequence comes from Actinomycetota bacterium, assembly GCA_039714815.1. GTDB lineage: Bacteria > Actinomycetota > Acidimicrobiia > Spongiisociales > UBA5794 > JAMBLL01. The sequence goes on from JBDLIR010000522.1 coordinate 404, forward strand.
CAGGGCCAAACACGAAGAGCATAGAGCGAAGTACGACTACCCAACACGGAGCCACGAATGCAGACAACCCATCCGCAGCAGACGATCGCAAGGCGCCTCGTGCCGGCAACAGCGCTCAACACCGCCCTTCTGGTGGTTGGATTCGCCCTCCTGACCGCTCTCGCTGCGCAGATTCGATTCCCTGTTCCGGGATCGCCCATACCGATCACCGGGCAGACCTTCGCCGTCCTCCTCTCCGGGGCTGTGCTCGGATCGAGGGCAGGAGCAGGCAGCCAGGTGGTCTACTGGCTGATGGGTGCGTTCGGCCTCCCGGTCTTCGCCCAGGCGTCCGGAGGATGGGAGGCCGCAACCGGAGCAACGTTCGGGTATCTCCTCGGGTTCGTCGTAGCCGCATGGGCTGTGGGTTCTCTCGCCGAGCGTGGCACCGATCGGTCCGTTCGCTCGGCGGTCCCCTCCTTCCTCGGCGGGAACCTCCTGATCTACGCAATCGGGATCCCTTGGTTGCTCTACTCGGTTCCGAGCATCGAAACGCTCTCCGGGGCGCTGGCAGCAGGATTCACACCATTCATCGTCGGTGACGTCATCAAGATCGCTCTCGCAGGGGTCTCTCTCCCCGCGGCATGGAAACTGGCAGGAAAGCACTGATCGCGACCGGGAGAACACCACGTGGACGACAGAAACAGAATCATCACACGAGCGTTCGAGACCGATCCCTATGCCGCCGCACAGGGAATCCGTCTCGACAGGATCACCGAGGATGGCGTCGTGGTTTCCCTCGTGGTCACCGATGATCATGTCAACTTCCACGGCGTCACGCACGGCGGCGCCTTGTTCTCACTCGCAGATTGCGCCTTTGCCCTTGCATCAAATGCACACGGTGATGCTGCCGTCGCCATCGACACGCACCTCTCGATCACGGCGGCATCCCATGTTGGTGACGTCCTCACCGCAACCGCCCACGAGATGACACGGGGACGGACCCTCGGCACCTACCGCATCGACATCACACGCACCGACGGCCGGACCGTGGGCCTCTTCACAGGAACGGTCTTCATCCGTCCCGGGGACGGATGAAGAGCCGAGAGAAGAAGAACAGAGAGCAGAGAGCAGAGAGCAGAAGAGCAGAGAGCAGAAGAGCAGAGAGCAGAGACAGAAGACCGGAACGGAAGGGACTCCTACGTTCGATCCTCTGAACTACCAGTCCCGGTCCGCTGATCTTCTACGTACTACGTAATACGTACTACGTAATACGTGAGCGAAGCGAGCTAACGCGGGTCGTGGAACGAGAGGAACGTCGCTCCGAGGAGGC
>JBDLIR010000523.1:0-1702 GCA_039714815.1 Actinomycetota bacterium
CATGTCAAACCGTGTCAAGCAACATCGACCTGATTCGATGAGCCATGCGTCCCGGTCGACAGGAGAATCGCCACGCAAGAGCGGTTCATGTGGTGATGATCTCGCTCAGCAGGTTGATCAGATCGGTGTTCGCGAACATGCGGCGTGGTCGCCCGGCCTTGGTCCGGCGTGAGAATGAGCGTTCGCCGAGCACACCGTCCTCGCCCAGCCGTGTTAGGGCCTCGTGGGCTGCCTGATTACTGACGTTGTAGCGGTTTGCCACGGTTTCGGCGTCGATGAGGGGATGTGTGGGGAGGTCCCGGATGACGCGCGCTGCTACCGAATTGCCACGTGATCGTGACCTCTGCCCGAGTGAGGTGATCAGTGTGGAGACGCGATGCTCGACGATGGTCATCCATTGCACAGCATCGACGATTGACATGGCTGCAAACTCGATCCAGTGGTTCACATCGTCGTTCTGGAAGGCCCGCAGGCCGTTGATGTAGCTGTCCTTATGTTTGCTCCATGGAACGGACACAGGTACAGGCGCTGGGGTCTGCAGCCGGCCAGCGAGTATGTGTTGGAGAAGCATTCTGCCAACTCGTCCGTTTCCGTCGACGAAGGGATGGATCACTTCGAAGCGAGCGTGAGCGACGAAAGCCTGGACAACCGGGGCGATGTCGGTACGAGTCGTGTATCTAGCGAGATCCTCGATCAGCGGTGCCACATCTTCGGGAGGCGGAGGGATGAAAGTAGCGTTGCGAGGGCCATAGGCATCACCCCCGATCCAATTCTGGCTGGTTCGGTAGGCACCGATCTGATGCGACTCGAGGCGGGTGTGGCCCTCCATGAGGATGCGGTGCCATCTGAGGTAGTCCTCGGGAGATGCAGGAAACGGAGTTCCGAACGCGTCTCGGAGTCCCTCGAGGTTCCCGACGATGCGGTCGGCGATCGGATCCCGGATCTCGTCGTTGCGTGCAATCTCGGCCTCGAGTATCCGGCGTGGCCCAACCCGGATGTCTTCGATGATGGACGACGCGCTTGACTCCGAGCGATACAGCACCGCAGCGATACCAGCCTCGGGAAGCGAAGGGACTGTTCCAAGAGCCCGTGACGCCTCGGCGATCGCAAACGTCGTTGCCCCGGAAGTTGCGATCTCAAGATCCGCAATAGGCGCGGCCGTGTGCGGTTCGTACTCGTAGGTACGACCTAGCAGATCTGTCCACGTGATTGTCGCCATTGAGGTCTCTTTTATCAAGATAACATATCTATATCTTGTCAAAATAGTTGTGTTTGTCAAGACAGCGCTTCAGGCGGCGCGAGTGCCTCCGATATCAGACGCATGTCACACGGACCCAGACGGACGAACGGTGACGGAACCGGATGAGCACGGATCATCGGCAGAGTTGCCGCCCACTCGACGCCACGACTCCGAACGGGACGACACCGGCTCTGACTACCTGATGTAACTCTCAACCCGAATGACGGTCGGCCGTTGCGAGTCACCAGGATGCGGCCGTATTGGCCTTCGACGGCGCTTGGGCGGGGGGCGTTAGCCCGACCTACGGGCCACGCTGTGTGCGGTTGCGTATACTCCAAGCGTGACCGGCGTGACCATCGGCTTGTGGCAGAGCTCCTCTTCGGGAGCCGGATTGGAACGGATTGGAAATTGCCATCGTCCTCCTGGCGATCGTGCCCCTGATCCTGATAGGGGTGGCTCGGC
>JBDLIR010000524.1:0-1702 GCA_039714815.1 Actinomycetota bacterium
GAAAGGCTCCGCAACAACGAGTCCGAACCCCTCCACGTCGACCGAGATGCGTTCGAGCGAATGGGGATCACGGGAGCTCCTCGTCAGCGGGCTGTACTGCGAGGGCGAGAAGAACCTGCCCGTGACGTCGTCGGCATCAAGGACACTCTGTGCGTACTGTGCCACATCAGATGGCGTGTCACTCGTCACGACAAGTGGAGGGCGTCCGCTCACGGAGGCCCACTCGATGAGAGCCGCGGAAAGGTCGTCTGGCAGCTGGCGGAAGCCTTCGGCATCGACAAGTACGACGTCTGGTTCCATCAGCGATACCGATGCATCGAGGGCCACGGCGTCGAAGCTGCCTGCTGCGGCAGCGAGATCCGACGACGCGAGAGCTGTTACGCACCGGATGGCAGGCAACAGTGGTGCCGCTACAACCCCGGTATCGGCCGGTGCATCCGGTATCAGCGTCGGTTGCACCTGTCGAGTCGGTGCCGGACGTTGGCGTCGGAGCCAGCCCGTGACACCCCGAAGCTTGTCACGCTCAGCTTCGAGCTTCTTGATGCGGACGGCTCGTTCCTCGGCCCTGGTTCGCCAGATATCGACACTCTCTGACAAGTCGGATGCACGACGCTGCGCAGCATCACGTTCGCGCCGCTCATCGAACAGTCTCTGCTCGAGTTCGGCGATCTTGCGGTCGAGTTCTTCTTCCATGGTGGATACGCTACAGCCGGTCAGTCGCTTTCCATGCTCTTGGCGAGCCGTCCCATGGCGAGAATCAGGTACAGCCCGATCACGAAGACGATGTGCATGAGCATCCTGTTCCCCGAATCCCCTTCCCCGACCCGATAGGAAGCCCCTCGGAGATAGGCGAACGCAAGCAGAGCGACCGGGTACGAGGCGAGTCCCCACAAGAAGAACCCCTCGTGTTTGATCCTCGTCGTTGCGACACCGACCACGACGGCAATGGGGGCGATCCACCAGAACGCTGACCACAGGCCTGCCGAACTGAGATTCGTTCCCACCGCTTCCATCGTGTCGAGGGTCAGCGATTGCCAGCGCATCACACGCAGACCCGTGTACGCAACAAGCAAGCCGAATGACAGGGCGGGGACCATCACAAGGAGACGTGTGGCGAATCGGATGTACCCGAGGGCGACGATGGAGACAAGGCCGAGAACAAGCACGATCGAAGCGGTGGGCGTGCTCGTCAAACCGAACTCATCTGTGGGAAGGATCTGGCGCAAAGCGATTCCGTACCAAAGGAACGTTGTCACAGCGATGGGCGTAACGATCAGCCACTTGGCGCGTTGCGGAAGCGAGGTGGACACAAGGACGGGGAGCAAGAACAGGACAATGACGATCACGCCCTCAGCCCGAAGGGGCACGATCGCTGACGCCGCCAGGCCTGCAAGTATCGCCGTCGACCACATCCCTGTCGTAGCTGCGAGCCACAGCAAACCGACCGCGACGACCAGGAACATGGCGAAGATCCCGTGGCTGTTGATGTAGAAGACGTGATAGACCACTCGGTTGGTCGTCAGTAAGAACGCTCCGACGAGAGCGGCGATGGCCACGATCCTGGACGTCCGAACTCCCCACCGTCGCAGTGCTTCGCCGCCCAGCCAGACCATGAACCCGAGGCCGCTCGTGACCAGGAGAGGGAAGACAGACACCAGGTACCCCCTGCCCGTGACCACGCCTCCCGTCTGGAGCGCCGCCG
>JBDLIR010000525.1:0-1701 GCA_039714815.1 Actinomycetota bacterium
CTCGTGGTCGGTTCGGAAGCCCACGGACTCCCTGCGCACATCGTCGAGACATGCGACGCGCTGATATCGATTGAGATGCCCGGCGGTGTCGAGTCCCTCAACGCAGCGGTCGCCGCCTCGATAGCGATGTACGCGATGACCGCGCTTGACGGGTCGTCGTTTCCTGATACGATGCGCCCATGAGACATCTGCGTTGGGACGACGGATCGTTTACGGGCTGATCAGCCCGAGTTCCCCGCGCACCTGACACGCACACCCCGAACCCGGAGCCGTATCCGGGTTCTTTTGCATCCTGGACGGTTCCCGAGAGGAACCCATGACATGTCAGCCATCACTAACCTTGCTGCCTCTATGGATTCACTTCAGCAGCTTCTGACCGTGGCATCGACCCGGATCGCCGATGCAGCGTCGCTCGAACAACTCGACGCTGTCGACACTTCGCTCGTTGGGCGGGGATCGCCCATCGCTGAAGCGAGACGCGGCCTCGGGGCCATCAAGGACCCGGACGAACGGCGCGATACGGGGCGTGCGATCAACGACGTCGCGAATCAGATCAACGACCTCGTCTCGTCCAGGCGGGCGACCCTTGCCGCGCGAGAAGAGATCGCAGCGCTTGCCGCAGACCGCGTGGACGTGACCCTGCCCGGGAGAACACCACAGCGCGGTACCCACCATCTCATCACACAAACGATCAACGAGATCGTGGACATCTTCGTGGGCCTCGGCTACACCATGGCGACCGGGCCGGAAGCTGAGACCGAGTTCTACAACTTCACGGCGATGAACATCCCGAGAACACATCCGTCGCGTCTCGAGTCCGACACCTTGTACCTCGACTACGGAGACGCAGAGGGTGAAGTGCTGCTTCGCACGCACACCTCGCCGATGCAGGCCAGGTACATGGAGCAGCACGACCCGCCCGTCTACGTGGTGGTTCCAGGGAAGGTCTTCCGCTCCGACGCCATCGACGCTACGCACTCGCCCGTGTTCCACCAGATCGAGGGTCTCGCTGTTGATGACAACATCACCTTCGCCGACCTCAAAGGAACGCTGGCAGCATTCGCCAGGGAGTTCTTCGGCAAGGAAACGAAGGTCAAGTTCATCCCTCACTACTTCCCGTTCACCGAACCTTCTGCCGAGATGCACGCCTACTCCAACGGCAGGTGGATCGAACTGATGGGTTGCGGGATGGTGAATCCAGCCGTGTTCGAGCACGTCGGCTACGACCCGTCCAAGGTGACAGGGTTCGCTTTCGGCATGGGGCCTGAGCGCCTTGCGATCATCCGTCACGGGATCACCGACGCGCAGGGCAACAACGACCTTCGCCCTCTCCTTGATCCGGATCAGCGCATCCTGGGGCAGTACCGATGAAACTCACACTCTCCTGGCTCCGCGACTTCATCGACCTGCCAACGACCGATCCCGCCGAACTCGTCGAGGCGTTCGAGAGCATCGGACATGAGATCGACGACTGGCATGTCATCGAACCGACCTTCACCGATGTCGTCATCGGCAGGGTTGTCGAGGTGACTGATCACCCGAACGCCGACAAGGTGAGGCTCACGAAGGTCGATGTCGGAGACGAAGTCCTCGACATCATCTGTGGTGCATGGAACTTCGAAGCTGGTGCGATCGTACCGGTCGCGGTTCCTGGAGCGGTGCTCGGTGGAGACTTCACGATCACCACAAGAGCCATCCGCG
>JBDLIR010000526.1:0-1699 GCA_039714815.1 Actinomycetota bacterium
TCGAGGGTGTCGCATGTGAACAGCGGGGTCACGGCCGTGATGCCCCTCGGGTTCCATGCGATCCACAGGGGGCCGAATGGGCTGTCCGTGGTCGTCACCTGATCCGCAGCTCCGGCGCTGACGAGCGTCACACGCTCGAGATCGCCGGGCGGAGCGACGTTCAGGTCTCCGAGAAGTTGTTCGATGCCGGTCATGTCGTTGCCTCCTGTTCCATGATCGTGCGCAGCTTTGCGAGTCCGCGTGAGATGTCTGCCTTCACGGTTCCTGCGGGTCGGTCTGTGATCGCAGCGATCTCGCTCACACCGAGATCGGCAACGTGCCGCAAGATGACGGCTGTGCGCTGGGGTTGTGAGAGCGTTCCGAGCCTTCTGTTCCATTCGGTGTCGTCGAAGTGGTCATCCGGCTCACCGCCGAGTGTTTCGTCCGGTGGCAGCGGACTCGTCGGCCGGGCACGCCTGGTACGCGTGCGACACAGGTTCACCGCGATCGTCCACAGCCAGGGACGGACCCTGAGGTTCCTGATCCTGTCTTCGTCGTACTTGCCGAGTGCCGTGTACGCCCGCAGGAACGTGTCCTGTGCCACTTCCTGGGCGTCCTCTCTCGAATGCGTGAGCCTCAGCGCCCCCGAGTAAATGCCAGGTTGGTACGTCCGGACGAGCACAGTGAAGCCGCAATCGAGGTCAGATACGAGCGTGGGCCGAACATCGGTTTCGGGTGGGATCGTCATCGTGTCCATACCCTATAGAACCTCAGGCACGCCGGATTGGTTGCAGAGGAGAGTGCGTTAATCGTAAATCGGAAGCCCCCTCCGACCTCGCTGCGCTCGGCCACCTCCCCCGACTTCGTCGAGAGAGGGAAGCAGCTTTCCTCCTCTCCCTCAGCTTGCTGGGGGAGATGTCGAGGTACGAGACAGAGGGGGCTCTTTGGAATCTGACCGCTTTACGCTGTCAGACTTCAGAATCTGGCGACTTCTGATCGATCTACGGTCCCTGCCTTCGGTACCTTCCTCCTCATGTCCGACTCACGTGCAACCAGGGGGATGCTGCTCGCGCTTGGCGCCGCCGCGATGTGGGGTGTCACCGGGGCGATCGCAGCCGGGGTCTTCGATGTTGTGTCTCCGGCCTACGTGTCCCAAACACGGTCGATCATCGCGGTGTTGATCCTCGCCCCGTATGCGGCGTATCGGGGTGTGCTGCGGCCACCGAAACCGTTGTGGAAGTTCATGGTGCTCGGTGCGAACCTGGCGCTCGTCAACGTCACGTTCTACTGGGCTCTCGACCTGCTCGGCGTCGGCCCTGGAGCAACCATCCAGTTCCTTGCACCGATCATGGTCCTCATCTGGATGACGGTCGTGCGCGGGTACTCAGTCCCTGCGATCGTCTGGATCGCAGCAGTGGGGGCGATCATCGGTGTTGGACTCGTGACCAAGGCGTGGGCACTCGACGGATCGTCCGACTACCTCGGTGTTGCGGCCGGGTTGTTTTCTGCGGTCCTGTTCGCCGGGTATCTGCTCTACGGGGAGTATCTGGGGGAGCGGTATCCACCGGCTCAGATCGCGACGTGGGGGTTTGCGTTCGCTTCGATTCTCTGGTTGATCGTTCTCCCTCCGTGGACCTTCCCGACCGGTGTCGGCACTGACGCATGGGTCGACATCCTGATCATCGGCGTCGTCGGTACCGCTCTTCCGTTCATCGTCGAG
>JBDLIR010000527.1:0-1696 GCA_039714815.1 Actinomycetota bacterium
CAACGGCACTACGCATCTGCTCCGAACGCCACCGTCATCATCTCACCCGAGTTCGGCATCGACATCGACACGGAACGGGGCCTCGAGCTGGTTCCCGAGCTATTGAAGAAAGGCTCGTAGTACATAGTACGTATTACGAAGGAAGCCATCAGCTGTCAGCGAGCCCGCGAGCGATCTTGCTGAAGGCTGAAGGCTGAAGGCTGATGGCTGACGGCTGACGGCTGAAGGCTATTCTTCCCTCATGACCACCAACCTCTACCCGGGGCTGTCCGAGGATCTGCCTCCCTTCGACATCCCACGAACGGTGCTGACGATAGGGGCACATCCCGACGACGCAGAGTTCGGGGCAGGGGCAACGCTCTCGCGATGGGCCCAGGCGGGCACGGACATCACGATGCTCATCATCACCGACGGTTCGAAAGGGTCATGGGATCCCGAAGAAGACCAGGATGCCCTCATCGCCCGTCGAAAGGCTGAACAGCGCGCTGCCGCCGACGTACTCGGCGCACACCGCTGTGAACACCTCACATACGTCGACGGTGAGTTGGAATACACCATGACGCTGCGCAATGACATCGCACGGGCGATTCGCCGTTTCACCCCGGACGTAGTGCTGAGCCACGATCCCTGGCAGCGGTACCAGCTTCATCCCGACCATCGCGTCACGGGGCTCGCAGCCGTCGATGGCGTCGTCACGGCACGCGAATCACTCGCCCTGAGAGATAGCGGCACGCCACCGCACCGTCCGAGGGCGATCTTGCTGTGGTCAGCCGATGCTCCAGACCATGCCGAGCCGATCGTGAGACCCCACGGGGACCGCAAGGTCGAGGCTCTCTTGTGCCATTCGTCCCAGGGGGTCACCACGATGGGCGGACCGGACCGCGGGATCGCACACAAAGCAGAGTTCATGGACAAGATCGATGCATGGCACATCCGCAATGGCGAGAGGCTCGGAGTGGGACCTGCGGAGATCTTCAAGAGACTTACACCGTAAGGCGCACCATTGGAATCCCTCGTCCTCGGATCGGGAATCGTCGGCTCAGCCGCAGTGTGGGACCTCATCCGCCGCGGCCATGCTGTGACCGTTGCCGACACCGACGTCGAAGCTGTCAGGCGCGTTGGATCCATCCTGGGCGCGAAACCGGTGACGATCGACGTCACGGACCGCGTCGAACTGTTGGGGCTGCTCGAGGGGGCGGATATCGTTGTGAGTGCGGTGCCGTACAGGTATGGAGCCCAGATCGCGGCCGCCGCGATCGATGCCGGCACGCACTATCTCGACTTTGGAGGCAACCCGACCGTTGTCAGCGAGCAGCGAAAACTCGACGCCGCGGCACGAGCGCGCAGACTCATGATCATCCCCGACTGCGGCCTCGCCCCCGGGCTTGCGAACGTCCTTGCTCAGGATCTCATCGATTCGGCGCACACCGCCCCCGTCGAGAGCGTCCAGATGCGCGTCGGTGCGCTGCCGCAGGTACCAACAGGGCCACTCGGCTACCAGCTCGCATTCAACGCGGCAGGCCTCATCAACGAGTATGCGGAACCCTGCGAGGTGCTCGAAGCGGGAGCGTACGCCACGGTCGAACCGCTTACACGACACGAGCACGTGGAATGGGAGGGTTGGGGACCGCTCGAGGCTTTCTCGACCGCTGGCGGTACGTCGACCATGTGCGAGCGCAATCTCGGGAAAGTTACG
>JBDLIR010000528.1:0-1690 GCA_039714815.1 Actinomycetota bacterium
CAACGGCACCGCGGTCATCACAGAGGCACGGACGACGGATGGCTCCCACCGGGTGACAACAACGAAGACACCGAGACCGATCAACCCGAGCCCCGCCCTCAGCCTCGGTCTGATCGATGCCGGGGCCGTCACGAACCACCAGCCGAGCATGAACACCGCAACGTTCGAGCCGGAGACAGCAACGAAGTGGGCCAGACCTGCCCGTCTCAGGTTCTCGATGTCGTGGGCGCTGAGAAACCTCGTATCGCCGATCAGGAGCCCCGAGCTGAGCCCATCGGATCGGCGTCCACCGTCGAAGGTGGTCTGGACTCTCCCGCGGATAGCGTTGCCTGCGATCACGACCGGGTTGCGGCTCGGCGCGACATCCTCGACCGAATCGATCGTGAAGGTGCCTGCAACGATCTCGTCGCGTACACGACGCACACCCGGGCGCAAATGGCCTGAAGCTTCGATGCGCGCGCCGACGTCGATCGTATCGTCGAGGCCGACAACGGCAAGCCTCGGCCCGTTCCACGCCTCGTTGTCGATCGATACCGGTTCACCGACCGCCACACCGTACCGGTTCGACGATGCGTCCTCCACCAGCGCGAACGTCAGCGACGCCGACGTCCCTGGTACGACCGCTGACGCCGTTGCATCGAGTCGTGCGCTAGCCAGCGAACCGGAAGCGATGCCGGCGAGCACGAACCCGGCCGCAGTCGCTGCGACGACGCGTTCACGGTGTGCCAGCAGCGCCAGAGGGATGAACATCGCCACGACCACGAGGATCGACAGGCCGGATATCGCGACACCGACAGTCGTGCTCGCTCCCGCGAGCAGAGCCCATCGGGCCGGCCCTTCTGGAACGATGGACTCAAGGCGAGGCGATGTCATCGCGCATCCCCGCGAGCTTCGCCTCGCCGATCCCGGGGACGTCGAGAAGATCCTCGATCTCCGTGAACGGTCCGTTGTCCTCCCGAAAGGCAACGATCCGTGCGGCAAGCACGGGGCCTACACCCGGGAGCCCCTCCAGCTGGGACGCCGTGGACCGGTTGAGATCGATGCCCACCAATGCGGGCTGCTGCGAAGCCTCACCAGGTGACGCAGCGCTCGGGACGGTGATGAGATCCCCATCCCTGATCGTCGCAGCGAGGTTGACCCTCGACAGATCGGCGTCACGTGCCGCGCCTCCGGCAGCAGCGAGAGCATCAGCGACTCTGCCGCTGGCGGGTACCACCACCACGCCGGGCTGCATCACGGCGCCTGAGACGTGGATGGTCACCATTGCGGTGACCGGGGCCGTGGTCGTCACGGAGGGCGCCGTCGGGGGCTGGGGATCGGGGCCGGGCCCGAACCAGATAGCCCCGGCGACAAGGATCACGACCGCGACCGCGGCAACCGTTACCTGAAGATTGGCGGCAGGCCGCGCCACATCGACACCTCGTCACCGCACCGCATCAACGTTGTACCCCATCTCGTCCCCGATTGCTAGAGGAACGAGATGATGCCTTCGAGTTGCTCGAGTTGGGTCTCTGACCATTCGAGAAGCTGGTCACCGTACAAGATGGTGATCGCAGCCAATAAGTTGATTCCGCTGTGGATAGCGATCGGCAGGGACAGGTCGCCTCTTTTGAGCGCAACCCACGCAAGCACGACTCCGAGAAGAAAGAGCCCGGGAACGACGGCGATCGCGTTCGGGTCGAGCAGATGG
>JBDLIR010000529.1:0-1676 GCA_039714815.1 Actinomycetota bacterium
CCACGATCTTCGGATCGCCATAGAGCTGGCACATGTCCTTGTCCGGGCTCATGATGACTACACGCTCCACATCTGGTGCGAACTTCGTGGCAGCCGCTGCCAGCCCGTCATCTGCCTCCTGCTCGATCATGGACCACACAACAACGCCCAGTGCTTCCATCGCTCGTTCAGCAACAGGGAACTGGGCATGGAGCTCAGGTGGCGTTCCCTCTCCTGTCTTGTAACCATCGAACATGTCGTTGCGAAAGGACTCGATGACTGTGTCGAAGGCGACACCGACATGCGTCACGCCCTCTTCAGCGAGCAGCGAGATCGTCGAAGCTACGAGGCCGTGCACCGCCCCGATCTCCCATCCCCGGGCTGTTTGGCGCGGAGGCGCACCGAAATGGGAGCGGAAGAGCTCATATGTTCCATCGATCAAGTGCACTGTCGTCATGCGGTCAGCCTACAGAACCGGTAGCTTGCACACCATGGCCAAGGTGGTCATGGGAATTCCAGCAGCTGATCCATACGTTGGTTCATGGAGTGACTGGTCGATCGGTCGACTGCCGGCACACGTTGGCGATGACCCACACCGACCGCAGGCACCGCTGCGAAGCGAGAACCTGCATATATCGAAGGACTTCTGTTTGGAACCGTCTGGAACAACTACACCAACGCTGGTACACGGGATCGGCCGTCGCTCGTTCGTCGTGATCATCTCGCTCACGATGGCGCTTGCAGCGCTTGCGATCGACATCACGCTGCCGGCGTTTGCGACGATGCGTGACGACTTCGGGCTTGCTGGGGGATCGAGTGCGGTCGCACCGGTGATCACCGCTTCTCTCGCCGGTCTCGCGATCGGCCAGGTCGCGTGGGGCCCTCTGTCGGACTCGCTCGGCCGCAAGGTGATCTTGTACGCCGGCATCGCCGTGTACGTCGCCGGGGCGATTGGGAGTGCGCTCACACCATCACTCACCGTGCTCTATCTGATGAGCTTCATCACTGGATTGGGGGCCTCTGGCGCACGGGTTGTCGCGCTGTCGTCGGTCAGGGACACGTACACCGCCGAGGCGATGGCGAAGATGATGTCCTACGTGATGATGGTCTTCCTCCTGGTGCCTCTGATCGCTCCCGGCCTCGGGGCAGCGATCCTGCAAATCAGCAACTGGCGATTCGTCTATGCGTTCATCGCCCTGGCGGGGGTCACGGTCCTGGTTGTGAACCGGAACCTGCCAGAAACACTGCCCGTGGAGGATCGGATCCCCCTGCACCTGGGCAACCTCGGCAGTGCGGCACGGTTCGTCGTCACGAACCGCCTCACGATGGGCTACACCCTTGCGCAGACGGCCGTGTTCGGCTTCTTCGCTTCGTACCTCGCATCCTCTGAACTCGTGATCAACAACGTCTTCGGAATGGGCCGTTGGTTCACGCTGGTGTTCTCCAGTTTCGCTGCGCTGCTTGCGCTCGCGGTGTTCATCAACAACAAACTCCTCAATCGGATACAACTTCGCACGATGCTTCGGATCGCGTTTGGAGGCTTCACCGTTGTCGCGGTTGCCTTTGCCGTCATGGCCCTGGCCACGGCTGGTGTCCCGTCCTTCGGCGTGTTCCTTGTGATGCTCGCACCGCTACTCCTCGTCCACGGTCTGCTCCTGCCGAATCTCAACGCCGCTGCTCTCATCCCGATGGGGTCG
>JBDLIR010000530.1:0-1675 GCA_039714815.1 Actinomycetota bacterium
GATGCTGACCGAGGTGATCGAGGCGGCGGAGCGGATCTCCGAGTCTGATGCACGAACGGTGGTTGTGAGCGGTACGGGTACTTCCTTCAGTGCGGGGATGGATATCACGACCTTCTCGGCGGGCGCGCTGGTCGAAGCCGATGCCGACATACGGTACGACGCTGCAAGGCTCGGTGGGCAAGCCGCCGCAGCTCTCGAGAACATGCCCCAGATCGCCATTGCGGCGCTGTGCGGCCACGTCGTCGGGGGCGGCATCGTTCTCGCCGCTGCGTGTGACCTGCGAATTGCCGAGGAGGACGTGACGTTCTCGATTCCAGAGGTCGACATCGGGATCCCGCTTGGGTGGGGAGGCATCGAGCGCCTCGTCAGAGAGATCGGACCGGCGAGAACGAAGGAGCTCGTCCTGACCTGTCGTCCCTTCTCGGCTGAGGAAGCCAAGCACGCAGGGTTCGTCAGCAGTGTTGTCGACACCGGTGAGGGCGTGAACGCTGCCGTGGACCTCGCACGAACGATCGCTTCCAAGTCTCGTTTTGCGGTCACGACGACGAAGCGACATGTCGCGGAGATCCTCAAGGGCGACCTTTCACGCGACGACGCTCTCGGCCTGGTCGCAGCGATCGAAGACCCGGCGTGGCTTGCGCACCGCGACGCCTACATGGAACAGCTCGACTAGAACCGTGAGATACCTCGACGCAGCAGCGACGGGTTCTGCTCTATCGATGATCGACGCCATCGGAGCGATGCGCGATGCATTCACCAGGGATCGTGACATCCCACAGAGACAGCAACTCGGAGCGTCGCTGTTCATGCCGGGACGTGTCGGAAGAACGTCGGGAATCAAGGTCGTATCTACGGAACCAGGCAGCCCTTCAGGCATCGTTGTCGTGTTCGCCCAAGATGGCACACCGATCGGAATCGTAGACGGACCAACACTCACGGCTCTACGCACGGGCGCCGTGGCAGGCCTCGCTACCGACCTCCTCGCCGAGCCGTCCGCATCGACCTTTGCGATGCTCGGCGCCGGGGTAATGGCACCAGATCAGATAGCCGCCGTCCGCGCGGTGCGCCACATCGACCGGGTCCTCATCTGGAGCAGAAGCTTCACAACGGCAGCCACCCTCGCACAAACCGTGGGGGCAACTCCCGTTCGTGAGGCGAACGACGCTGTCGCCGCTGCAGACGTCATCACCACTGCCACGCCAGCTCATGTTCCGCTGTTCGACCACGCGGCGCTCCCTGAGAGCGTCCATATCAACGCTGTGGGCGCATTCACGCCGGAGATGGCAGAGATACCCGCACAGACCGTTGCTGACGCGTACGTGGTCGTTGATGACTACGACGCTGCGTCACACGAGGCCGGAGACCTCATCCAAGCTGGCCGTCGCCCGGACATGGACCTCACAGAGCTCCTGGAGCTTGGCGTGCCGGATCACAAGGGGAACACGCTCTTCAAATCGGTCGGGATCGCAAGCCAGGACATCGCAGCTGCCCGCACCGCGCTGGCGAACGCCGAAGACCTGGATCTGGGAGTACGTCTGTAGACCGAAGCCAGAAGACGGAAGGCGGAACGCTTCTTTCCCTCCCTCACGGAGTGGGGGAGGTGGCCGAGCGCAGCGGGGTCGGAGGGGGAAGCCATGATGATCCACTCAGGTTGCGCGCGAGCTGAGTGGTACGA
>JBDLIR010000531.1:0-1668 GCA_039714815.1 Actinomycetota bacterium
CGATCGCCGTACGTCACGGCGATCCACTCGGCGAGGGCGACGGCCGCATGTTTCGTAACGGAGTACGGCGCCGCACCGATGTTCGTGAGCAATCCCGCCGCCGACGCGGTGGTGAGGAAGTACCCCGATCCTCGTTCGAGCATCCCGGGAAGGGCGTGGCGGATTGCGTAGACGTGGGCCATCACGTTCACCTCCCATGTCCGCTGCCAGTCCTCGTTCGGCGTATCCACGGAGCCGTCCGTGGGGATGCCGGCGTTGAGGCAGAGCAGGTCGATCCTTCCATATGACGCTTCGACTTCTGCGATCACGGCAGCGGTACGTGATTCGTCGGTCACGTCGAGAACGTATGCTGCCCCGCCGATCTCGTTGGCCACGGTAGCGATCCCGACAGCGTCGATGTCTGTCACGATCACGATTCCAGCTTCATCATGTGCGAACCGCCTCGCCATGGCGGCGCCGATCCCGCTCGCCGCTCCAGTGACGAGCACGACCTTCTCACGTATGTCCATGAAGACAGCCTAGAGAGCACAGAGCACAGAGCACAGAGGAAGGATCCGCTTCGGACGGCTCTGTCCCTCCCCCACGGAGTGGGGGAGGTGGCGAGCGGCAGCGAGGTCGGAGGGGGAAGCCATGATGATCCACTCAGGTTGCGCGCGGGCTGAGTGGTACGACTCGATCTCCCCCTCTGTCTCGTTCCTCGACATCTCCCCCGCGAAGGCCGGGGGAGAGAATCGGAAGGCTGTGGGCTGTGAGCGGTAAGCAGTGCCGCAGGTTCGGCGCCCGTGCCCGATAGTAGAGTGCGAATCACCCGCGAGAAGGCACGACATGAAAACGGTACCCCTCGACCAACTCGATAACTACGTCGGCACCGAAACCGGCCGCTCCGACTGGCTCCAGATCGACCAGGATCGCATCAACGAGTTCGCGGATGCGACCAACGACCACCAGTGGATCCATGTGGATGAATCCGCTGCGGCTCAAGGTCCGTTCGGCTCAACCATCGCCCACGGGTTCCTGACATTGTCGCTGTTGAGCTATCTGACGTTGTCGTCCATGGTCGTGCCAGAGGGCGCCGTGATGTTCGTCAACTACGGCAGTGACAAGGTCCGGTACCTGGCGCCGGTCACCGTCGGTTCGAACATCCGCTCTGTCTCAACGCTCAAAGCTGTACGGGAGAAGTCACCTGGCCGGTACCTGCTGACGTCGAGCGTTGTCGTCGAGATCGAAGGATCTGAAACTCCTGCGCTGGTCGCGGATCTCCTCACGCTCGTCATCATGGCGCCGGCGTCGTGACACCGGCCAGCCGGAATCAACGGGGGATCGATCTATGACATCACACGCTTCGGAAGCAACCCGTGTCAACGATGCACTTGATGAACTCCTTGCGGGGTTCCGCCCTGACAAGACCGATCCCAAGGAGTTCTGGGGCGACCAATTCGATGCGGGGCTGGCGTGGGTCGATTATCCCCTCGGAGACGGTGGCCTGGGAGTGTCGCCGAGTCATCGCGCGACGGTTGCACGTCGGCTGGCCGACGCCGGTGCGCCGACGTGGAACCGCACCGCAAACGTCCTCGGCATTGGCATGGGCTCAGGTGTGCTCATCGCGCACGGAACGCCGGAACAGCGCAAGCGGTGGCTGCGGCCGATGTTCACCATGGACGAGATCTG
>JBDLIR010000532.1:0-1666 GCA_039714815.1 Actinomycetota bacterium
CGCCATGGATGCCAACGGAGTGGATGCCCTGTGTCTGTCCGTCGGGTCAGACCTTCCCTATCTCACCGGATACAAGGCCATGGCGCTCGAGCGCGTGACGATGCTGATCGTCCCCAGGGTCGGGCGACCCCACCTCGTCGTACCGGGCCTCGAGGCACCAAGGGTTGCAGTCGCCGACGATGCGTTCGAGGTAGTCGGATGGGCTGAGTCCGACGATCCTATCGCTGCGATCGACGGGTACCTTCAAGACGCCGCAACGGTCGCGATCGGGGATGAGACGTGGGCGCGGTTCGTTCTGGAGCTTCAGAGCTCGAACCCGTCACGGTCGTTCATCGGAGCCAGCGACATGATGGCCGGACTGCGGATGCACAAATCTCCAGGCGAGATCGATGCTCTGCGCCGGGCCGCGAGGACGGTCGATACGGTCGTCGACGAGATGGCGGAAGTGCGCTTCTCCGGGCGTACCGAGCGATCGATCGCACGTGAGCTCATCGATCGGACGACCACGCTGGGACACGACACGATGGGCTTCTGGATCGTGGCGTCCGGCCCCAACGGCGCCTCCCCTCACCATGAACCCGATGATCGAGTGGTCGAATCTGGTGACGCCGTGGTCGTCGACTTCGGCGGCACACAGGACGGGTACTGCTCTGACACCACCCGCATGTTCGTCGTCGGGAGTCCGCCGTACGGGTTCGACGCCGCCTACGAGGTGCTGTACGAGGCGCAGGCCGCTGCAGTAGACGCGGTACGACCCGGTGTTACGGCAGAGTCGGTCGACGCAGTAGCACGCGACGCCATCACCGAAGCCGGATACGGCGAACTGTTCATCCACAGGCTCGGGCATGGGATCGGGATGGATACCCACGAGCACCCCTACATCGTCGAAGGAAACGACCTGGTTCTCGAAACCGGCATGACCTTCTCTATCGAGCCCGGGATCTACGCCCCCGGTGAGTGGGGGATGAGGATCGAGGACATCGTTGCCGTTACTCCAGACGGTGTCGAGCGCCTCAACACGTCCGATCGGTCCTATCGCGTGGTCAGCTAGCTCGTCGCTGCCTTGACGGTCCATGAGAGCAGGCGGCGCAGTTCCTGGCTCAGCCGGGCCTTCGGGCAGAGGTAGGCACGGTTCGCTACCGTCTGGCACATGGATGTGACGATTACGAAACTCGTGCACGCGTGCCTCCTGGTCGAGACCGAGGCATCCCGGATACTCATCGACCCCGGTTCGTTCTCATGGGGCGACGAACGGTTGGACCTTGCAGTCGTCGAGGGAGTCGACCGCGTCCTCATCACCCACGAGCATGCCGATCATGTGTCCGTGGATTTCGTCAGAGCGGTGCTCGAGAGGTCGAACGACGCCAGTGTCGAGACCACGGACAGCCTTGCCGTGATCCTCGAAGCGCACGGCATCGATGCCGGTGGCGAAAAGACGCCCCGATTCCATGCTCCTCACGAGCGTATCCCCATCGGACCCGGGCCGCAGAACACGGGGTTCCATGTAGAGGGAGTGCTCTCTCACCCCGGGGACAGCCACAGCTTCGTGGAGACGATGCCGGTACTCGCGATGCCCTTCATCGCACCCTGGGGATCGCTCACGGCGGCCGTTGACCGTGTACGTCTCAACGCTCCACGCTACGTCGTCCCTATCCACGACTGGTTC
>JBDLIR010000533.1:0-1665 GCA_039714815.1 Actinomycetota bacterium
TTCCGCTTTCCGGCTTCTGGCGATTTACGATTTACGATTTACGATTTACGATCTGCGGGCCCTCGCCGTTCCGGTCCTCTCTCCTCCCCGGTACCCTCCGCTCCTATGCCCCTTGATCAGATCTTCATCTCCGACCTCGTAGTGCGCGGCATCATCGGGATCAATCCCGACGAGCGGGTGAACGAACAGGACATACGCATCAACGTCGTGATGTGGGCCGACACGTCCCCTGCCGCTCACTCGGATGACATCGACGACGCCGTCAATTACCGCACCATCACGAAGCAGATCATCGCACACGTTGCCGGCGGAGAGCCGATGCTCGTTGAGCGTCTGGTGAGTGAAATCGCCGACATCTGCCTTGCTGACATCCGTGTCGAGCGTGTCGAAGTCTCCGTTGACAAGCCTGGTGCTGTGCGTCACGCGAGAACTGTGGGAATCAAGATCGTGCGATCGCGTGTTGACACACCCACGTGAGGAAGAGGACGTGACTGAGATGAACCAACAGGTAGGAGCGGTGATACTCGCTGGCTCGAATCTGGACAAGGAGCGCTGTCTGCCTGAAGCCATCAGGAGACTGCGCAGGAACAGCGAGATCCAGGTCAAGGCTGTCAGTGCGTGTTTCGAGAGCAAGTCTGTGGGAGGACCACCGGACGCCCCCGATTTCTTCAACGCGGCTGCGCTTGTGTCGACCAGGCTCGATCCTGAGGCGCTGCGACGAGAGCTCCACACGATCGAGGACGACCTCGGGAGGGTTCGTACAGAAGACCCCGACGAGCCGAGGACGATCGACCTCGACATCGTTCTCTACGGAGACCTTGTCGAGGACTACGAAGACTGGTCTATACCTGATCCAGGCTTCGAAAAGCTAACGCATGTGCTGATACCGGCTGCCGAGGTTGCCCCGAACTGGGTGCATCCGGTGGTCGGCGAGACGCTCTCCAGCCTGGCAGATTCGATCACTGATGCAGAACCCGAGGTAACCCCCAACATGGCTATCAAGCTTTCCAGCCCATACACGACGAGGTCGACCGACTTTGACGATATCGATGACGTCTACGCGCCACGCATGGAGGAGATCGTCCGCAACCAACTGCTCGAGATCGGCGAGGATCCCGGCCGCGAGGGCCTCGCAAGGACTCCGCTGCGTGTCGCGAAAGCGATGGACTTCCTCACGAGCGGATACACGACCTCGCTCCAGGAGGTGGTGAACGACGCCATCTTCGACGCCGAGGGTGCCTCTGAGATGGTGGTCGTGCGCGACGTCGAGTACTACTCGATGTGCGAGCATCACATGCTCCCGTTCTTCGGGAAGGCAACGATCGCCTACCTCCCGAAGGGCAAGATCATCGGTCTGTCGAAGGTTGCGCGCATCCTCGATGTTTTCGCACGGCGCCTCCAGGTGCAAGAGCGGCTCACGAACCAGGTTGCAGACGCGATGGAGGAGATCCTCGATCCGTACGGGGTCGGTGTCGTTCTCGAGGGAAAGCACCTATGCATGATGATGCGCGGCGTCCAGAAGCAGGAGTCGAACATGGCTACGAGTGCCATGCGAGGGACCTTCAGGACGGATCCGAGAACTCGCAGCGAGTTCCTCACCTTCGTGAACTAGGACAGCCATCAGCCGTCAGTTCACAGCCATCAGCTCACAGAAACAGTTTCTGG
>JBDLIR010000534.1:0-1661 GCA_039714815.1 Actinomycetota bacterium
GTCCCGTGCGGGAGGCCTGCATGGCCGTACCTGCGTGCGACCTCGCCAGAAAGCATCGCACCCACAGCGAGGTTCGTGTTGTTGACGGCGGAATCGATC
The DNA here is from genome assembly GCA_039714815.1 of Actinomycetota bacterium. Taxonomy (GTDB): domain Bacteria; phylum Actinomycetota; class Acidimicrobiia; order Spongiisociales; family UBA5794; genus JAMBLL01. The sequence continues at coordinate 100 of JBDLIR010000534.1, forward strand.
GTCACCGGTTCGCCGGCGTCGAGGGCCGGTGCCGCCTTGTCGATGAGCACGTTGTCGAGGGAGCGATGGAGCGAACTCGGCTGCTTCTCGGTGTTGCTGATCGCGACGCCGCGTCGCGGGCTCGGTTTGAACAGGACTCCCGAGAAGTCGAGGCCACGGGCCTTCCACTGCTCTATGGCCTCGCGCACCTCGAGTCGGTCGCTCTGGCCGATCATCTCTGCGTACGTCCTGAATCCCAGCCGCGCCATGATCTGGCGAGTCTGTCGAGCGATGAACATGAAGAAGTTGACCACGTGCTCCGGTTGGCCTGGGAAGAGCTTGCGCAACTCCGGGTCCTGGGTCGCAACGCCGACAGGGCAGGTATTGAGGTGACACTTGCGGGTCATGATGCACCCCTGGGAGATGAGCGCCCCTGTGCCGAAACCGACCTCGTCTGCACCGAGAAGGGCGGCGACCACGACATCGCGACCGGTGCGGATTCCACCATCCGTCTGGACAGCGATCCTTCCACGGAGGCCGTTCTCCACCAGGGTCTGATGGGTCTCGGCGAGACCGATCTCCCAGTGTGAACCGGCCTGCATGACAGACGTGAGCGGACTGGCGCCGGTTCCTCCGTCGTTGCCTGAGATGAGAACGTGGTCAGCGTACGCTTTGGCGACTCCTGCGGCGATGGTTCCAACACCGACCTCGGACACCAGTTTCACGCTTATCCGCGCCTGCGGGTTGACGTTCTTGAGGTCGAGGATCAGTTGCTTGAGATCCTCGATCGAGTAGATGTCGTGGTGCGGCGGCGGCGAAATCAGCCCGACGCCCGGCGTGGAATGGCGGACCTCGGCGATCCACTCGTTCACCTTGTGGCCGGGGAGTTGCCCGCCCTCGCCCGGTTTCGCACCCTGTGCCATCTTGATCTGGATGTCGTCGGCGTTCACGAGATACTCGGTGGTCACACCGAAGCGCCCCGATGCGATCTGTTTGACCGCTGAGCGCATCGAGTCGCCGTTGTCCATCGGAGTGAACCGTGACGACTCCTCTCCACCTTCCCCTGTGTTCGACTTCGCACCGATGCGGTTCGTCGCGATAGCGAGGTTCGTATGTGCTTCCCACGAGATCGACCCGAACGACATCGCGCCGGTCGCGAAGCGTTTGACGATCTCGGAGGCAGGTTCCACGTCGTCGAGAGGGATCGGTTCATCGAGGAAGTCGAGATCGAACAGACCTCTGAGATTCTTGAGTTCGCGGCTCTGATCGTCGACGATTGCGGCGTATTTCTCGAACATTTCGAAGTCGCCTGAGCGGACCGCATGCTGGAGCGTTGAGATCGTCTCTGGCGTCCAGACATGTTTCTCGCCCTTGAGTCGGAACGCATAGTCACCTCCGACGTCGAGTTCGGTTCGCCCTGGCTTATCGATGGCGAACGCCGATGTGTGGCGGCGGACTGTCTCCGTTGCGATCTCGGTCAGTCCGATGCCACCGATGGCCGATGGGGTCCCTGTGAAGTAGCGGTCGATGAAGCCGTCGTTGAGGCCGATCGCATCGAAGATCTGGGCACCGCAGTACGACTG
>JBDLIR010000535.1:0-1656 GCA_039714815.1 Actinomycetota bacterium
TCCTTGAGCACAGCGCCCTTGCCACGATTGCGATCGAATTCGATCGTCCTGCAACCAGCCTCCCTGGCGACGTCGGCAGTCCCATCGGTCGAACCGTCACTCAGCACCAGAACCTCGACGGCATGTCCATTGACGACCCTTGGAACCTGCGGAAGAAGCTCAGTGAGGCCGACCTGCTCGTTGTACGCCGCGACCATGATGAGGATCATGCCCACACCTTAGATCCTGATTTCGACCATCGCTGAGCCAGCTACTAAGGGACACGATCATCGCTGGCGGCCGGTACGAAGACACGGTCGACCACATGGGAGATGATGCGGGCGGCCTCATCGAATCGACGCACCCAGACCTTCCCATGTGGCGGCGTCGCTCGCGGCTCGAGAGCGAATACCAGGTGGTGGCCGAGTTCGTGGGCGATCGTCATGAGGGTCGTCGTCCTACCGAGTCTCATGGCACCGAAGATGGGCAGCGTCTTCCGGCGGTGCCGTTCGACACGTAGGACCTCGCTCTCACCGAACTCCGAGACAAGCAACCAACGGGGGTGCTCGGTCGCTCCCGTGTACGGTGATCGACGAGCGTGAAAACGCAGGATCGGCGCCTCGACACCGATCGCATCGCAGACGTGTCCAACGATCTCCCGCGCGTCAGCCTCGTGCACCGCCAGGGCGTCGAGGCGATCGAGCAAATCGACATCCGCCGAGAAACGCCCGACAGTCGCCTGATGTCGGCGTCGTGGCCCTTTCTCGATCGGATGAGGAGCGATTCTTTCGGTCATCTGCTCACCGTACCGACCATCGGTGACAAATCGATGACGAGGGAGGGAGTAGCCTCCTCCGGCACGCGGCGAGGAGAACCATTGGAGCAACGGCGCGGCATCGTGTTCGCTGTAGCGGCCTACGTTTTGTGGGGCCTCACGCCGCTGTTCTGGAATCTCATATCAGCCGACGCCCGGTTGCTGCTGTTGCACCGCATCGTCTGGTCAGTCCCGATTCTCCTGGTGGTCGTGACCGAACGCCGTCAATGGCCGGTCCTGCGGCTGGGATACTCGAGCTGGCGATCACGCCTCACAACCATCGTCGCCGCAGTGTTGCTTGCAATCAACTGGGGGACGTACGTGTGGGCCGTCACCAGCGGCCACATCGTCGAGGCTTCACTCGGCTACTTCATCAACCCGCTGGTGTCCGTGGCGCTTGGCGTTGTGGTCCTCAACGAACGACTCAGTCGACTCAGATGGCTCGCCGTCGCGATCGCCGCGCTCGGTGTATCGATCATGGGCGTCCTCTCAGGTGTGGCTCCCTGGATCTCCCTGACGCTCGCGTTCTCCTTCGGGCTGTATGGCCTGCTGAAGAAGCACGAGGTCACCCCACCGCCCGTGGTCTCCCTCTTCGGGGAAACCACTGTGCTGCTCGCTCCCGCACTGATGGGTCTCGTATTGGTTGGGCAACCATCGGGTGCGACATTCCTATCGTCGCCGGGTGCCGCAGCCTTCTTCATCGGTGGCGGATTCGTGACCGTGATCCCGTTGCTCCTGTTCGGAGCGTCAGCCAAGCGCATACCGCTGTCGACGCTGGGCTTCATCCAGTACATCGCCCCGACGCTGCAGCTCGTCGTTGGATTGGTGATCTTCGGCGAGTCACTGACGGGTGCAGAGATCAT
>JBDLIR010000536.1:0-1653 GCA_039714815.1 Actinomycetota bacterium
CGCCGAATCGACCAGGTTCGTCAGCGCCCGCTCGCGGAGCATATCATCCATCAGAGACTCTATTTCCCCACTGGCTCGCCACGCCTCGATGATCTCCGTTGGATCCTCGACACCGCCCTGGAACATCGACATGACGTGCTCGGAGATCTCGTCGTCTGTGACCTCGAAATTCTCGATCGCAGCGATCGAGTCGAGCAGGACCCGTGTCGCGAGGGCATGGTCTGCCTGGTCCCTGATCGATGCAAGGAACGTGGCTTCGTCCTGGCCCATGATCCGCAGATAGTTCTGCAGATCGATGTTGTCCTGTTCGAGTCTGCCGGCGAGATTCCTGACCCTGGCCTGTACCTCGGCATCGACGAGGGCGGACGGGATGTCCAGGTCCACCTCATTGACGATGTACTGGACGACCTTGTCCTGGAGAGCTGCCCGCTGATTGTGCACCTTGTACGCGAGCATGTTCTCTTCGATCGCTGCACGCAGCTCGACCTCTGTGTCGAACTCGGTTGCGTCCGACACCATCTCGTCCGTGATCTCAGGGAGCGTCTTCTTCTTCGCTTCCTTGATCGTCACGATGAGCTCAACGGTCTCGCCACCCTTGTCTGAATAGCCTTCAGGGAGCGATCCGTCACCGCGGGCCGTGTCGCCGACGGTGGCGCCGATGAGGATCTCGTCAAGGCCGGGAACGAACGAGTCCGTCCCGATCTCGTACATCAGGTCCTTGGCTCCGGCCGTTTCCACCGGTTCGCCGTCGGATTCGACGTCGAGATCGATCAATGCAAAGTCGCCGTCTGAGAGGTCACCTTCGTAGTCGGCGAGTTCGGCGAACTGGTTACGCAGAGCATCGAGCTGTTCATCCATTTCCTCTGCGGTGACCGCTGGGTCCTCGACTTCGATCTCGATCTCACCGAAGTCCGGAAGCGATTCGAGCACGGGCCACAGTGTCACGAGCACATCGATCTCGATGGGCCCGTCCTCTGAGTCGTCGCGAACCGCCGACACGGTCGGTGGCGTCACCGGGTCAAGGCCGGCCTCATCTATCGCGAGGGGAACGATGTCCTGGATGGCCTCGTCTATCGCTTCGGAACGAACGTAGCCTGCACCGGCGGTCCGCTCAACGACCGCCAGAGGTGCCTTCCCCGGACGGAAACCCTTGATCTTCATCGAGCGCGAGATCTTGGCCGCAGCCTTCTTCTTGGCGGCTTCGAGTTCCTCGTTCTCGAGATGGACGGTCAGTGTCCGCTCGAATCGTCCTGTTTCGTTGACCTCAGTCTGCACGATCACTCCTCGACATCGTGTTGAGCCGCGCGTGCCTCCCTGTACGTGGGGAGTCACCGCTGCGTTGGGGTGGCCGACGGGATTTGAACCCGCGACATCCTGGACCACAACCAGGTGCTCTAACCGAGCTGAGCTACGGCCACCATGAATCCGATTTGGGTACCGGTCGACATGCGCCAACCCGACGCCACATCGGGAACGGATGGGATTCTAGGTGCCGCGCGGTAGCAGCGTCACCATCGCCTTCGGAGTGACATGCATCCCCATTCGGTCCAACGTCGCTACCCCGTCAGACGACTGGAGCGATCCACACGATGAGGTTGGGTGGATCCTCATCGATTTTCGCAACTCGTAACGTTGCGTTATCGCTCCCGTCAA
>JBDLIR010000537.1:0-1649 GCA_039714815.1 Actinomycetota bacterium
CGAACCCTGGGTTCAGGGAGGGGAAGTTATCTGCTCATCCAGCGGCACATCGCGACGGTGAGGCGTTCCAGCGTGACCCTGTGCGTCGCCTCGGGCATCGTCTTGATCGTCATATCGGCCCTGGCGATCGCTTTGACCGAGTGCGCAAGGCCATCGCCGTTCGCCCGTGTCCTGTTCTGCCAGATCTTCTTCGTCGCATAGGAGTTCGGGTTCGCCCTGGCAACCGAAGCGAACGAGTCGTAGTCGGGTGAAACCGCTGCAAGAGACCGCTTGCGCACCTCGCCCTCGAGATACGACAACAGGATGAGGGGATGTTGGTGTTCGAGGAAATCCGAGAGCCGTCGGAGCGCCTCATCCTCTCTCCCCGCCACGATCGCATCGCCGAGGAACCACAAGGGCTCATCCGGCCGATTGGTGAAGTTGTCCCGCACGTCGCCTGCGGAGATCGTCGATCCGGAGATCGAAAGCTGATCGATCGCGTTGCGCATCTGAGTGGTGTTCGAACCGAACGTGGCGAGCAATTCGGACCGGGCATCTTGATCGATCCTGAGGTGGCGTTCCCTCGCGTAGTTGACGATCCACGTCGCTGCGTCGCGCTCGGTGGCGGCTTTGACCCGCTGGATCTTCCCTGAGCCTTCGACCTTCTTCTTGATAGGGGCCGGCAGCGTCCCGGAGGCGAGGAACACGGCAACGGCCTGGTCGGGGTCTGCGTTGTCGAGCATCTCGACGATCGCGTCGATCTCTGCCTTGAGGAGTTGCTGGGCGTCGACAACCAGCACACCGGTCCTGCCACCAAAGAGCGAACCGGATTGCAGAGCGGGAACGATCATCTGGACCGCCTCACGCAGAGCCGTGCCGTCCTCTGCCGCGGCGGTTCCCTTCCCCGGGACGTCGATGCGGTGCGGGTCTTCCACACCCTGCTCTTCGAAGATCTTTGCTGCACGCGACCGCATCTGCTCCTGCTCCGTAGCTCCAGCTTCGCGCGGCCCGACGACGGCGTACCAACTCATAGGTGCAATGTACCCCGACCGCAGATCATCCGTCCTTCGACAGGCTGACGGTGATGTCTCCCTCGATCGCTGTCTCACGGATCTCGGTCTCAGCCTGTCGCAGCGTCTCCATGATCTCCGGGTTCGGATGCCCGTAGGTGTTCGGCCCGTACGACAGGATGGCAACGTCGCCCACGACAGCCGCTAGCCATCGCGTGTCGGTTGTCGCCGAGCCATGGTGCGGAACGATCATGATGTCAGGGTGGAGGGCTGGCAAGCTCTGTTGACCCGTCGCCTCGATATCGCCGGGTATCAGAACCGACAGGGTCGCCGAGGCGACGATCGTCACGGAGCCGTCGTTGTCCGAGGCGAAGCGCCTCGCCGGGCTAACAACTTCGATGCGGATACCACCAAGGGTCGTCTTCGTCTCCGTCTCGACCTCAACGATCGGGATCGCACGAGCGATGGCCTCGTCGAGAACCGCCTCGAGCAGGTCGGATGGCCGTGCATGGGCGCTCACCCACAGAGCGCCGATCTCGAACGAGGCAACGACATCCTCCAAGCCCCCGACATGGTCCGCATCGCCATGGGTGGCGACAACGACGTCCAGCTTCGACACGCTGTGACGGCGCAAGGCGCGGTCGATCACACCGGGATCAG
>JBDLIR010000538.1:0-1644 GCA_039714815.1 Actinomycetota bacterium
CCTTGTGGAGCATTGGAGGCTATGTCTCGCATCGTTGAACCAACAGAGATGCGGACACAGCCGAACCGGCTCAATGTGCGAGATGGCATACTGCGTGGGATGTCTGAGTGGGGCGAATGATGTGGGCGGTGACGGCTGGGGGAACCTCGTGTCCCATCTGTGGGCAGGACGGCGATATCGTGTCGATCCCGAGCAGGTGGGATCGGTGGCGTGGGTGGCTCGTCGGCGGACATGTGACCGGCCCGACGCTCCGGTGTGCCGAAGGGCACGAGTGGACGGGCGGTTCCGCGAAACGGATGGTGCTGAGGGGCCATGGCCCGCCGTCTCGGCTGTCCTCACCGATTCGGGCCTTCCAGGTGCTGCATCGACATCGCACGCTCGAACCCTCGCCGCTGTTCCTCATGGGAGCCGCTGCGGTCGGCGTCGTGATCGGTGCGGTCGCCCAGATGCTGCTGGGGTGGCCCTGGTGGCTGGTTGCAGTCCTCTGGTTCCTCGCCGTGTGGCTCGCCTTTCTCGCCACGGCGTTCAAGGGCGCGGGGCGTGACGAGCTTCGGATCGACCTGATGCGCGCCGTGAACCCGACGCGTGCGATGGAGATGGAGGACGAGCAACTCGTGCGTCTCGTGCGGGACGCTCCCGGCGCCATCTACGGCCTTGCGGGTAGGGACGGCCTCCGGTCGATCGGCGGGCACAGCCGCTCGTCCTCTACGGGCCTGACCCGGTTGGAGCTGATGTACGGAGATCCGCTCGAGGGCCCGAACCTGCGTATCGAGTCTCGATGGCGCCGTCCGGACAGGCCCGACCCGGATCTCGCCGAGGAACGCGACCACCTCGCACGTGCACTGTGGCACGAGCAGCTACGGCCCCCGACCGGCTTCGACCGTGAGGAGCTTCACCGTTGGACCATCGAGCATCGCAGAGAGATCGACCAACGCCCGATTCCCGAATGGGCACCCGCCGAGTTCTCTGTCGATGGAACCATGTGCGGAGCTTGGACCTACAACGAGGGCGACGGTTGGGCTGCGCTGATCGCGCTGGACGACGCGCTCATCGGCATCAGGGCGAACCGGTTCCCGATGGATGGCGTCACCATCGACACCGTTGACGACATCGCCCCCTACATCGAGGGGCTCACATTCCTCCGCGACCGCACCCGCGCCGCCCCTCCGCCGATCCCCGAGGACCCCAGCACCTAGCCGCACTGCGGCAAGAGTCAAGACCGGTCGCTGCGCTCCCTGCAAGAGTCAAGATCTCTCGATCTTGACTCTTGATTCTTGACTCTTCCCATGTGACAACATTGGTGCATGGACGTACCGGGCATCCTGCACGCTGATCTCGATGCGTTCTACGCCGCCGTGGCAGTGCTCGAGGATCCTTCACTGGCGGGGAAGCCCGTGGCGGTGGGTGGCGGTGTCGTCCTGTCATGCACCTACGAAGCGCGGGCATTCGGAGTCCACGGCGGGATGCGCCTCGTCGACGCCCGAGCCCGATGCCCCCAGCTCATCGTCGTGGATGGAACGTTCGGCGCCTACACGGACTACTCCAAGACCGTGTTCGAGATCTTCGAGTCGTACACACCGCTCGTCGAGCCGCTCTCGATCGACGAAGCATTCATGGACGTCACCGGCTCCGTCCACCTCTTCG
>JBDLIR010000539.1:0-1637 GCA_039714815.1 Actinomycetota bacterium
TGCCGAGTCACCGATAGATCCACGAATCTTTCTGCGAGAAACGACGTCGATTAGCTGGTTACACAACCCCTAGTGTGGTTACACTCGCCGCACCCACACCCAACGATTACACCTTTCCTGGAGGATTTGTGCGCAAACCGTGGCTTCCGGTCGGCCTTTTGTGGCTGGGCTACACCATTCTGTTTGTCGCGCTCACGCGGTATATCAATGTCCTGCCCGTGGAATGGGCCGAGGAGGCCCACGTCGTCGACGAGGCATTCCTCCTGCTGATGTATCTCGGGTCTCCCGTGATGGCCCTCGTGCTCGCCGTGATGACATGGGGCGTCATCGCCTGGCGATCAGACGGCGCCGACAGGGAGGACGGACCCAATCAACACAACCACCGCACCCTTGTGACAACCTGGTTGATCCTCACATCCGCCCTCGCCATCTATGTCGTCATCAACCCCGGTTTCATAGGACTCGCCGAGATCAGGGGAGAGCCCTCCGCTGACTACGTGATCGAGATCGAGGGTTCGCAGTTCTTCTGGGAGATCACCTACCACAACGGAGCGACAGCACTCGACGAGCTTGTCGTGCCTTCGGAGAAGCGGGTCCGCTACGACGTCAACAGCACCGACGTCCTTCACTCGTTCTGGATTCCTGCGTTTCGGGTGAAGATCGATGCCGTGCCCGGTCTGACGACCACGGTGTACTCGACCGCAACCCACGAAGGCACCGGAGAAGACGATGTGAACCTGCGAATCCAGTGTGCGGAACTCTGTGGTGCAGGGCACGCGTCGATGGCGCTGCCCGTGCGTGTCGTCAGTGATGCCGAATGGAACGAGTACATCGAATCTCTTGGTGGAGGCGAGTAACCGATGAAGTACGTCGTAAGAGCAGTCGTCCTCGGCTTCGTCGGATACGTCCTCGGAGTGTTGATCACGCTCGCCATCCGTGGAGGCAGTCCCACGGACGAAGTTGCAGTGGTCATCGGTTTCGCCCTCGCCCTGACCGGGTGGCTCGCAGGAATCGGCGGCATCGAGGCATTCGGGCGCCAGTGGATAGGCAAGACACCCCAGGTCAGCACGGACCATGGCTGGCGTCGCTACTTCCAATTCACGGTCGATCACAAGGTGATCGGCATCCAGTACGGCGTGACACTCCTCGCCGTGCTGCTCATCGGCGGATTCTCGGCGATGATCATGCGGATCGAGCTGGCGAGCCCGGGCATGAGCGTCGTCGATCTCGACGATTTCAACAAGCTTGTTTCGATGCACGGCATCCTGATGGTTGCTGTCGCCGTCGCCGGAGTGATAGGTGCGTTCGGGAACTACATCATTCCCATCCAGATCGGCGCAGCCGACATGGCCTTCCCTCGAATCAACGCGCTCAGCTTCTGGCTGGTGCCGCCGGTGGCGATAGGGCTGCTCGCGGCGCCACTTCTCGGTTCCTTCAACGCAGGCTGGACAGCCTATGCGCCGCTGTCTGTGGTCAATGACTCAGGGCAGATCCTCTTCAACATGGCGATCATCACCTTCGGGTTGTCGTCGATCCTCGGTGGATTGAACATTCTCGTGACCGTGGTCATGATGCGTGCCCCCGGTATGACGTGGGGCCGCCTCCCGATCTTCACGTGGTCCGGGTTCGCGACCGCG
>JBDLIR010000540.1:0-1635 GCA_039714815.1 Actinomycetota bacterium
GGGGATCAGCGACCCCTCCGGCTCCCCGATGATCGCTTCGTGGCGGATCGAACCCTTGTCCGACTGGAACGTGACACCCTCGCTCAACGTCACGAGGTGCTGCTTGCCACGAACATCGTTGAGAAGACAAGCCTCCCCGGTGACGAAAGGATCGCCAGTCTGCATCAAGACAGTGTCGGGAGCAACGCAGCAACGAACGTCAACACCATCATGGCGACGACGACCCAGATGACGATCCTTATGAACTTGTCGTTCTTGCGGGCCATCAGGTTCTCACGGTTACTTCGCTCGGAGCGGATGTACCGCGGTAGACGCGTATGCGTGTGGTCTCACCGGGGTTGACCGTGTGCACGTAGATAGGGTCGTTGCTGGCCTTGTTCGACCGACGCAACAGGATCCCCGCTACGACCATCCCGATCCCGACGGCTGTCTGAGACGCAGGCCTCGTCTTGCCTGCGGTCGCTGCGTACCAGCCGATGCGCACGAGCGGGTGGAACCTCTTCCACCAGGCACGGCGCAGTGCGTAGACAAAGTGAACGTTCACGCGGTGAAAACCTCGACCCTGATGCGGTTGTGGCGGGAGCGCCACACCGAGAACGCCACGATCCCGACGACGACGGCGCCGGCGATCACGCCGATCATCACGATGTTCGAGCGAGCTTCTCGTTCTACCTCGGTGACGACTCCTTCGATCTCGCGGAGCTTCGCTTCGAGGTCGTCCTTGTCGACTGTCATCCGTCTGCTCCCTCTGTCTGTTCGGTCTGAACTTTGTCCTGTGCGGCCATGGGCACATGAGACTTTGGTTGGCCATCGTGCACACCGCGGTCGGGAGCCAGTTTCACCAGCACGGCAATGACAGCGATCAGGACGACGGCAAAGACGATGTAGGACGCTGCTTCCCAATAGGCGCTCGACGGAAGGACGTCGTAGAGAGCACGGAGACCGGCGACGGCGAGCAGGACGATCGCGGTTCCCCACAAGAGAGCAGCGCCGAGCGAGAGCCCTGCGAAGTGCCCGAGCTTCTTGGCTGGTTCGACCGTCTCTTGAAGCAGGTAAGCCTTGGAAAGCTCGAAGAACTCCTTGACCAGCCTGGGTATGTCCTGAATCTCTGCCATGTTCCTCGTTCCGTTCGTGTCAGGATAACGCAGCTACCAGCGATGTGGGAGCGAGGCGCCAGGAGGCCGACACACGGGTACCGTTGCAGCATGTTGACTGCTTTCTATCAACAGATGGGCGAATCTGATTGCGAGACGATCGGCTCCGGCTTCCTGGCCCAGCCTGTCAATGCCGTATCGAGCCTCGTGTTCTCCGGAATCGGCCTGTTCGTGATCTTGTGGGCGATGCGCGTGACCGGGAACGAACGGGTTGTCCGGATCGTGTTTGGCGCCCTGATGGTGCTCACGGGAGCAGGAAGCGTGTTGTTCCACGGTCTGCAAGGTCCAGCAGCCCGGTTCGGGCACGACGCCACGTTTCTCATGGCGATCTGGTTCCTGGCGATCACCAACGTTGCCGGGGTATATCGATGGAGTCAGGCGCTTGGATGGGGCGTGTTCGTTGTCGGAGCCCTGGTGCTGGCCGGGGTGCTGACCGTGGCATCGGGTGCGGCGAACGTGTTGATGGTTGCAACCGTGGCCC
>JBDLIR010000541.1:0-1628 GCA_039714815.1 Actinomycetota bacterium
ACCGACTCGGTTGATGATCGCATGGGGCTCTCTCCTGTGGTCGTAGTGATCGGGACCATCGTCACGCATCTCGCCGCCGGGAACATCGGGCGAACGGCCAAACCTTTCCTGGCCGAATGGGCGATGAGAGAACCATGCATTCGGCTGATGTGCTGGACGACGCCGTTCCCTACCATCAATGACAATGAGAGACTCCCTGCGGTCGCTGTTGGCCGAACCGAGCGTTCCGAACCCGCCAGTCCGGGTATGGCGCGACTGGGTTCTCCTCGCCCTGATGGGGACCTCCACGCTTCTGGAGGCACAGCTACGCGACGACATCGAGGCGGCACCCGCAGCGTTCGCGCTTGTGCTGGTACTGATGGCTGCGGTCTTCTGGCGGCGGACCCACCCACTTGCCGTTGTCGCCGTCACCTTCGGTGCGATGACCGCGACGACCGTTGTCGGTGCGTTCGTCGGAGCCAGCGACGTCGCCCTCTACTCGACCGTACTCGTCGTGCTGCTCCCCTATGCACTGTTTCGGTGGGCATCGGGTCGAGATGCCGCAATCGGACTGGCGATCATCGTGGTGAGCGCCGAGATCAACGGTGTGGCCATCGCGGTGGCAGAGTCCTCGAGTGCCGTTCTGTTGGAGACCTGGATCGGGAGCGCCGTGTTCTTGCTGCTGCCCGCGGCGGTCGGTGCTCTGGTCCGCTATGAACTCCGAGTTCGAGCCAGCGAACTGGAACGGGCGAAGCTCTCCGAGCGCGAGCAGCTTGCCAGGGAGCTGCACGACACGGTCGCCCATCACGTTTCGGCGATCGTGATCCAGGCACAGGCCGGCCATGCGGTTGCCGGGTCTGATCCTGAAGCTGCGGTGGATGCTCTCGAGGTCATCGAGGAGGAGGCTTCCCGTACGCTTGCCGAAATGCGCCTCATGGTGAGTGCCCTGCGCGAGGACCAGGCCGCGGAGCTCTCCCCACAGCGTGGTGTGGCTGACATCGAGCGACTCGCCCACAATGCTGGAACCGCACCGGCGATCACGGTAGAGCTATCCGGAGACCTCGACGATCTTGGTTCACCCGTCGATGCTGCGGTATATCGCCTCGCCCAGGAATCGATCACGAACGCAGTGAGGCACGCACACAACGCGACCCGCATCGAGGTATCGGTGACCGGCGATGACACCGATGTGCGCCTTTCGGTACGTGACGACGGCGACACGGACTCGACGGGACGGACGCTGACGGGCTACGGCCTCGTCGGTATGAGCGAGCGAGCGATGCTCCTCGGCGGGACGCTCGAGGCGGGCCCGAATCCGGATCGTGGGTGGTCAGTGAACGCCGTGCTGCCGAAGACGGGAACTCCGACATGACCATCAGGGTCCTCATTGCCGACGATCAGGGGTTGATCCGTGCGGGTCTCAAGACGATCCTCGACGCGCAACCCGATATCGAGGTCGTTGGCGAGGCAGTCGACGGACGTGAAGCCGTCTCGCTCGCCAGGAGCCTGCGACCCGATGTGTGCCTGTTCGATATCCGCATGCCCGAGATGGACGGTCTCGCAGCGACCCGTGAACTCGCAGGACCAAACGTGGACGATCCAATGGCGATCGTCATCATCACGACGTTCGATCTCGACGAATACGTCCA
>JBDLIR010000542.1:0-1625 GCA_039714815.1 Actinomycetota bacterium
GCACCCGTGGGTGAAGTTGCGGGGCCCGTCGAGACACAGTTCGGGTGGCACATCGTCCTGGTCGATTCCCGCGAGTTTCCACAGAGCCTCGATGAGCTTTCCCAGGATCCGCTCAAATGGCTCCCTCCCTCGATCATCGATGCGGCATGGATCGGATGGCTCAACGACGCTCTCGAGAGTGCAGACATCGACGTGAGATCCCAGATCGGTACCTGGTACCCACCCGTGGACGGGATCATTCCGCCGGCGCCGTCTCCCTGACATGGGCATCACCATCATCGGCCTCGGCCCTGCCGGTGTCACACATCTCGGAAGCCGTGCACAGAGCGCACTTGCCGCCGAAGGCGTGACGATCGTGCTGCGGACGTTGGCCCACCCCGCCGCAGAGACAATCGCCGAGGATCGTCGGGTCGTGTCCTGTGACGATCTGTACGACTCGATGGAGGCGTTCGACGATGTCTACGCCGCGATCGCGCACAGAGTGGTCGATGCAGCCGCCAGTGGGCCTGTCGTGTATGCCGTGCCAGGGAGCGCGATCGTCGGAGAGCGTGCGGTCCCGATGATCCGTTCGCTTGCAGCTGACGCGGAACTCGACGTACGCATCGAACCTGGCCTGTCCTTCCTCGACCTTGCCTACATCGCCGTCGGGGTGGATCCGATCGCTGACGGCGTGCAGATACTCGACGCCCGCGACCTGCCAGATCCGCTGCCTCTCCATGTTCCCACGTTGATCACACAGGTCGATTCCGGCCTCAGGGCCAGTGATGTTGCGCTAGCCCTGATGCGAACCGTCTCCCCGGACGTTGCCGTCACCGTCCTCGACCGCCTCGGTGACACTGACGAGGTCATCGAATCGATGCCGATCTCGCGCCTCTCCCGGTATCAGGCAGGCCCACGGACATCGGTCTTCGTGCCATCGGTCTCCAGCGGCATCTACGGCCTCATCACGATCAACCGCATCCTGCGCGAGCAGTGTCCCTGGGACAAGGAACAGACCCACCACACGCTCGTCACCCACCTCCTCGAAGAGGCCTACGAGACCGTCGATGCGATCACCGCCCTGCCAGATGAAGCACCCGAAGGTGACACCGATTTCGGCGCGTACGCAGAGGTCGAAGAGGAACTCGGTGACTTGCTGCTCCAGGTGGTCTTCCACGCGACGATGGCTGCCGAGGCTGGTGCCTTCGACATCGACGAGGTCGCAGAGGCGATTCGGCGCAAACTCGTAGCCCGCCATCCTCACGTATTCGGGGATGTCTCAGTCGGCAGTCCCGATGAGGTCCTCGCCAACTGGGAGGAGATCAAGAAGGCTGAGAAGAACAGGGAGTCGTTGATGGACGACATCCCCTCCGGCATGCCAGGGATCGCCCGGTCGCTCAAGGTGCAGAAGAGGGCACGCAGCACCGGCTTCGACTGGCAGAGCCGCGAAGACGTGATCGCTGTGTTGCGAGACGAGATCGATGAACTCGTCGATGCCGGCGCCGATAGCGATGCCGTCATGCACGAGATCGGCGATGTTCTCTTCACAGCGGTGAACCTCGCACGCCATTGCGACGTCGACCCCGAGGTAGCGCTGCGCGCCTCCGTCGAACGGTTTCGATCGAGATTCAGGCACATGGAGCGGT
>JBDLIR010000543.1:0-1625 GCA_039714815.1 Actinomycetota bacterium
GTATCGCATCGGATGCATCGGCGGTGCCTTTTCGTCGTTATTTCAACATCATCGGGTCTCCTCGACGTCATTGCCCACAAGAAGGCGGCAGTCCGATGGGATGCCGCTGCCGGGTTCCCCGCCGAGAACACTCCGGCCGTCACCTGCCGATGCCAGGAGTCCTCTGATCCCGCCAGGCCATAGACGCCGGGATGGATCGACTCGTACACACCGCGAGCTGTTCTACTGGTGATCGTCGAGCGTGGGAAACCACAGGCCATACCTTGAGCCATGGTGAAGACGCCGCGCTGACCCCGAGCGACGGCATTGAGCAACTGTTCACGGTCTTGCATGTCCACACCGTGCCACGCAACACGACCAAAGGGAATACCCCTGTGAGATTTCAGGACTCTGGCGCTGATACGAACGAAATATCAGCTGATTTAGCGCCAAAGTCCTAAGACTGGGTGGCTTTCCAGGCTTTCTTGCGGGATTTCATGTCGGTGAGGGACTCGGGGGAGGTGACCTCGGAGATGTTCGGCCAGTCCGGGAGATCCTTATCCCAGCCGTCAGGCTTGATGTCGAACCGGCGAGCGAGGACCGCCGCGTACACCTTTGCCTTGTAGTCGCCAAAGCCAGGCAACTTCTTGACACGGGCCACGAGTTCGGCTGACGTATCGACACCATCCCAAAGGCCGGTCGGATCACCGTCGTACGTGTCAACGACATAGGCAGCCACAGCCTGAGTGCGCTTGGCCATGTTGGCCGGGAAACGGTGAAGAGCCGGCTTCTCACGGAAGAGGTCCTCGAGTCGCTGCGGATCTACGGCTGCGATCGTCTCCGCATCGAGGCGCTTCCCGAGGCGTTGCTCGAGTACGTACGGGCCTGCGAAGGCTTTCTCGACGGGCACTTGCTGGTACAGCGTCATGCCGACAAGCAACGCGAAATGGTTGTCGGCGAGCAGTTCGTTGGCTTCGGCGGCCTCTGTGAAGGATATTTGTGTCATGGTTGAAACCTATCAGGACTTCGGCGTCGACACAGCCGATATATCGTTCCTCACAGCGCCAGAGTCCTAGGTGTGGGTGTCTGGGAGCCGAATCTGGAACCTGGCGCTGACACGGATCCGAGACCGCAGAGGATCAGTCGTCGACGTAGACGATGACAGTGTCATCGTTGATCCAGTCGAGGGTGCCAGCGGGAGCCTCGATCGCATGCCGGAAGTCGAGATCGTCCGGTTGGTAGGTCGGACATGGGTCGGCGGTGCACGGTTCCATCGAAGCCCTGCCCTTGTAGGTGCCGTCCTCGTTGAACCAGACGATGTCGAGAGGGATCAGAGTGTCCTTCATCCAGAAAGCGTCACCATCGTGGCGCCAGAAGAACAACATCCCGTCGAGGTCTTCGAGATCGGTCACACCCTTGAGGCCCTGGTTACGAAGGGACGGATTGTCGGCAATGGCGAGGGTGAGTTCCTGGTCTCCTACCTGGATCTGTTTGACACGGAAGCTGTCGATCTGGGGCGGCAACGCGATAACCGTCGTGGTCGCTGATACCGTCGTGGTCGCTGATACCGTCGTGGTCGTGGCTACATCGGACGCATCGCCGGAGTTGTCCGATGTGGTGCATGCCGAAAGGATCAGTGCAATGAT
>JBDLIR010000544.1:0-1624 GCA_039714815.1 Actinomycetota bacterium
CACCGTTCGGTCCAACAACGAATGCGTCGAAGATCCCTGCGCTGACGAGCGCCCAGCCAGATCCGGGCTCATAGTCCAGGGCCTCAATCGTGAGATCGTCACATGCGATGTCGGTGCACCGGAACAGCCGCGCCGTACCCGGATACTCGCCATCGGAGCGGGTGGTCGAAAGGAACATCGGAAGCCCATCTGCTCCCAGCACGAGATTCGTGCCGTACTCGGGCACATCACTCAGAACGCGGACGCCGAACTCGATCGTCGGCTCCTGCTCTGCCGGTTCTGCCGATTCCTCTGGTGCAACCACCGCCGACTCCTTCGGGATCGTGGTCACAGTCGGAGTCGTAACGACCGCCACCGACGCATCGGCCTCAGGCGTATCTGCTTCGCTGCCGCGCAGCATGAACGTTCCAGTACCGATCAGGGCGACAACCAGCACAAATGCTGAAGCCGCTATGAGCGCCGGACGCCGACTCCACACCGTCCTCGTCCGGTCACGTTGGGTTGGGGTTCTCGTCGTCATGGCGAGCCTCCTCTCTTCGAAGTGCGAGCGGGAGAGGCCTAGTTCGTCGGCATCGATGTCGCCGATCCCCACCAGGGGATTCGCAGAACGCATCTGCTCGAGCGCATCGTCGTGCCGTGTCACGTCGTGTCTCCTCTCAGCACATGGTCGGAGGTCGTCTTCTGTTTGGGTATGTGTCCGGTTCGCCTCAGTTCGCTTGCAAGGCGCTTCGATGCTCGGGCGATGCGCTGGTCGACGGCGTGGGCGGTGCACCCGAGAATCTCTCCGATGTCGCCGTGGGAGAGTTCCTCCCACATGGCGAGCCGGAGCAACTCCTGATCCCGGAACCTGAGTCTTGTCAGGGCGTCGAGCACGGCCTGATGGTCCGCGTTGCGCACGACGACCGTCTCGACGTCCGCATAGCTCGGCTTCCCCAGCGACTTCATCCGGATCACGAGGTTCCGGTAGCGCCGCTGGCGCCGGAACTCGTTGGCGAGGACCTTGCGAGCAACACCGTAGAGCCAACGCAGCGATCGATCGTCGGGCGGCATGTCCTCGAAACGACGCCACGCTGTGAGGAACACCTCAGACGTGCACTCGCGGGCGGTATCTTCGTCGCACCGCCGCCGACAGTACGCGTACACCTGGTCGTGGTGAGCATCGAATACTCGACGGAATCGGCGCTCGAGCGCCGGATCATCCCGCATCACAGGTCCAATCTCTGCCTCACACGGGTATGTGTCCACTTCCAGCATCTCCGCACACTGATATCTGTGCAAGAGGCAATCGACCGAGCGCACCGGGATCGGCCGGACACACACTCAATCGAAGGCACCCACCGTGCCTTCCGGAGGCCGTCAAGGAGTGGGAGAGCGGACAACCGCTCTCCCACTCCCATACGTCAGCGATACGGTTCAATCACTGAGTCGACGCGTCACACAAGCACCTCAACGGGCGCTTCCACTGGTGCGGAGTCGTGCTCCATCTCGGGGGCCGGAAGAACGGACTCCCCTTCGATGTCAACGGTCGGCAGTATCCGGTCCAGCCAAGCAGGGATCCACCAGTTGGCGTCACCCATCAGCTTCATCGACGCAGGCACGAGGATCGTCCGGACGATCGTGGCAT
>JBDLIR010000545.1:0-1620 GCA_039714815.1 Actinomycetota bacterium
GGGCACAGGGTGACCGTGTTGTCGTCGCTGGCGAGACACGTCTCGACGATGAAGTCCACACCATGTGCCGGTCGTGCGCTCACGGTGGGGCTGGGGAGTTCGGCGCCGTCGACACCCGTCGGGCCGTGCACGTACTCTGCGGTGTACAGGGGACGTAGGAGGGGGCGTTCACACCCGCGGTACACGCCGACGTCCTCGCGTCCGACGAGTGCAAGCAACGACAGGACGTTGTCTGTCACGAGGGGTTGAGGCACGTTTCCCGCAACGGTCGTGATGGCGTCAACTTCCACTTCCGCCGATGCGATAGCGAGCAGGATCGCAATGGCGTCGTCCTGGCCTGGGTCGGTGTCGATGATGATGTGACGAGGGGAAGGCAGCATGCGACCAGATTACAGCTTCACGGAAAGACCACGGGCAGGGGTACGTATGAGGTAGTACGAAGTACGTATGACGAAGTAGGTAGAAGACGCGCGGATAGGTGGTGCCGGGCAAGAAAGAACACAGAACACAGAACACAGGCGGAAGTCCGAATTCCGAATTCCGCGAAGAACCCGTCGACGCGACCCCCCGGGGACCTCGCACTCCCGACCTCTTCTGGCCGTTGGCTGTCGGCCGTAGGCTGTGGGCTGTCCTCCGATTTCCGCTCAGCGCTACTGAAACGCCGCGTCTTCCTGAGTGGTGAGGAACTCGTAGATCTCCACCATGTCGACACCGGGGATCGTTTCGACCGGCATCGCTGCGAGAACATGCGAGTTCGGGCGTACAGACGGCCATGCGTGCCCGTTCCATCGCTCCGCAGCGTCTTCAGTGACCGACCGACAGCATTCTCCGTCAGGACACCTCGACACCGAATGCCGTTCGGTATTCCATCCTCGGAACCACTTCGCATCCTCGAACCTGGTTCCCACCGTGATCGCATGAGCAGGTTCGCGTCCGTACTCCACGAAGGTCGCACACCAGAACGTGCCGTCGCTGGTGTCTGTGTACTGGTAGTGGATCGTGAAGCGCGACTCGGAGATGAACGCCTGCCTCGTGCCCCACTCCCGACACAACCGCTGTCCTTCGATCGCCCCGGCCGAGTTCTGGGGGAACGGAACGCCGTTGTTCGAGTACGCCTTCCAGATGATCCCCTGATCGTCGGAGCGCACGAAGTGGGTTCCGAGGCCGAGGTGCTCGGTAGCGAGGTTCGTGAAGCGGTGTCCTGCCATCTCGTAGGACACGAAGAACCGGTCTTTGAGATCCTCGACCGAGAGGTTCCGGTCCCCCTTGGCGTCTGTCAGGAACGGTACAGCAGCCGTCTGCGGGACGAGCACGGCACCCGCGAAGTAGTTGGCCTCGACGCGCTGGCGAAGGAAGTCGCCGAAGTCTTTCGGATCGTCGTGGTCGAGAGCGAAGTGCCCGAGCGTCTGCAGAACGACCGAGCGCGCTTGCTTCGAGTCGAGGTTGTCTCGCCCTCCGACGTAGATCTTGCCGTTGCGGGTGTCGGTGACCGACCTCACCGACGCAGGGATGTCTGTGGTCCTGATCACCTTGAACCCGAAGTGGTCTGCGAGCAAGTTCAGGTCACCCTTGGACATCGCTCCCTGGCCCGAGTAGCCGATCGCGTCAACGACCGAGCCA
>JBDLIR010000546.1:0-1612 GCA_039714815.1 Actinomycetota bacterium
CTTGTCGAGTGTGTATTTGACCGAATCGACGACTGCTTCGACCGGTTCTTCGATCGCCTCCCGGATCTCCGCGCTCGAGAGCACGATCGTCTTGGGAAGCCCCGATATGAGGTCCCTGCCGCGAACCTCGGCGGCGGGTTCGTCGGCGTACGGCCACGCGGAGCCGATCGCCATTTTCACTTGTTCGGCGGTGCGCTCCCCGAGCATGAGGGAGTATTCCTTCTTGACCCACTGGATGATCGCTTCGTCGAGTTCATCCCCGCCGATACGGATGGACTTGGACACGACGATTCCGCCGAGCGAGATCACTGCGACCTCGGTGGTGCCACCGCCTATGTCGACGACCATCGAACCGGTCGGTTCGTGGACCGGCAGGCCGACGCCGATCGCTGCCGCCATCGGCTCCTCGATCGTGTACGCCTTGCGAGCACCTGCGTGATAGGCAGCTTCCTCAACGGCACGGCGTTCAACAGCCGTGATGCCGGACGGGACACAGATGACGATGCGAGGCCGCGCAGCGAATCGGCCGGTGTGCACCTTGTCGATGAAGTAGCGGAGCATCTTCTCGGTGACGTCGAAGTCTGCAATGACGCCGTCCCTGAGCGGTCGGATCGCCTGGATGTACGAAGGCGTCCGTCCGATCATTCGCTTCGCTGCCATCCCGACCTCGAGCGGACGGTTGTCACGCGTATTGATCGCGACCACGGAAGGTTCGTTGAGAACGATCCCTTGGCCGCGCACAAATACAAGGGTGTTTGCGGTACCCAAGTCGACGGCCATGTCCCGGCCTGCGAATGACAGAAGGTTATTCAACGAGAACTTCCTGGCGTGGCTACGACAAGTGTAACCAGCACCTTCGTAATCGACCCAAATAGTGAACGAATCGTTCGCGGGGTCGCGGGCCTACGCGCCGAAGAAGATCCCCAGTTCGCGCTCTGCGCTGGTGACCGAGTCAGAGCCGTGCACGATGTTGTTCGTGATGATCGTGCCGAAATCGCCTCGAATCGTTCCGGGCGCCGCTTCGGCGGGATTCGTCGTGCCCATGAGCGTGCGGGAGACTGCGACTGCGCCTTCGCCTGACCACTCCATGGCCACGACAGGACCGGACGTGATGAAATCGACGAGCTCACCGAAGAACGGCTTCTCCGTGTGCTCCGCGTAGTGGCGCCCGGCCATCTCGTCACTGATGGTCAGCATGCGCATCTTGACGAGCGTCAGACCCTTCTGCTCGAATCGGGACACGACCTCCCCGACGAGGCCGCGGGCCACGCCGTCTGGCTTGACCATGACGAAAGTGTTCTCAATCATTCTGCCGATCCTCCGCACTCAGGTGATGAAACTGCTGACGGGGGAGGTTAGACAATGGGACTCCGTAGCACACTGACAGCGGCTTGCCCATCGCCACTGACGTCAACTTCGCGGCCACCCAGCCGGATATGAGCGGTCAAGATTCCTGGTCCGGAGTTGGTCTCGACGTGTAGCTTTGGTTTCGAGTGTCGGTCTTTATGGGAGGGCAACCATGCGTACATCAGCTCTGGAACGTCTCGCCCCCCTCACAGGAGTCGTCTTCGTGGCGTTCTTTCTGGCTGGGGTGGCCCTGAGCATCAACACT
>JBDLIR010000547.1:0-1603 GCA_039714815.1 Actinomycetota bacterium
GCAACAGAGCGACAAGCCCTTCATAGGCCGTCCCCGACTCGGGCCCGACACCTGAGAACGTCGCAGTCCGTAGTCCCCACCTGCGGCCACCGGCCTCGAGAGCCACGGTCTCGTCACCGGGCGTGACCGTGCCCCACGGCGGGGCGTCGAGCATCATCTCGTCGAGTATCTCGTCGATGCCGTCGATCGCCAGATCTGCATCGATCGTCGGCACCTGTCCCGCAGCGATCAGCGCGTCTGCTGCGTGGATCGCGGTTTCGTGGGCCATCCGCCTCACCCACCAGTCGGCGTTGTGTTCGTGCTCGCACCAGGTCCACGAAGCTGCGCTCAGGTCAGCGTCAGTGAACACATCGAGCATCTCGTCGAGCCCCTCGGCGTACCACTCCAGCACATCCCCATCCGGCTGAGGCGGAAACCCGGCATCGGCGTCGACGTATCCGCCGCGAACGACCTCTGTCTTGTGGCGATGCACCCTGCCCGTATGCACCATGAGATCCCCCATCGTCCAGCCAGGGCAAGTAGGTACTTCCACCTCAAGTCCTGTCGCTGCGGCTGCACCCAGCATGGCTTGCCCATCGGCGCGGATGGTGGCCAGGTAGAGATCTGTGTCCATGGGGCAACCTTAGGACCTACAACGCGCCGAAGCCCCGACGTCTGCCGGGGCTTCGGAGTGTTCTTTGGTGGCCTCAAGCGGCCGCGAACGGCGTCTCTATGAGACCGACTCGCTTTCGTAGGCCTTCGTCATGCTGTGTTGGGGCATATATGTATCGACCTCCTTTCGAGTGGAACTCACCATAGCCGAGAATCACGGAACAGCAAACAGTTCACAGCCGACAGCTCAGAATCCAACCTGGCGGCTGGTTGCGATGAGCAGACGGCTGCAACTCATCGAGAGGCGATGATCGTCTTCACCAATCTCATCTCTTTGAGATGGGGTCGTCCCGGGATCTTCTGGCGATCGGTTGTGGCCCGATACCCGATCGACTCGTAGAACCGCCGGGCTCTGTCGTTCGTCTCGACAACCCACAGCGACGTCTGGGACGCGCCCCTGCTCGATGCCCACTCCTCGACGATCGACATCACCGCCGCCCCGATACCAAAGCGCCGCTGCGGTGGCGCGATGTAGACGCTGACGACCGCTACGACATCTGGAGTGACGTCGGGCCGCAACAGCCCCACCGCCATGCCGACGGGCATCTCCCCATCGGTCGCGATGGCCGTCACCTGGCCCTCGCCGAGCGCCGCCATGCGAGCGCGGTCCTGCCAGACGGTGTCCGGGTATGCCTCGGCCTCGGCGAGTGGCGTGAAGAACGCATCCGGGCTGTCCCTGATAGCCTCGAGACGGATCTGGCGCAGGACGCGCCACTCGTCGTGACGGAGACGTCTGACGTCGATCATGTGCCCTCCAGTCGTCAGTCCCTGTCACCGATCGTCAGGTCGTGTTTCGGCCTCGGATACAGGTCACCGGGGGAGCTATCGCCCGTGAACTGGTTCCACGACATGTGGGTCTGCCCGAACTCGCGCTCCTCCATCGTGATGCAGCCCTGCACGGGGCACACGAGGCTGCACAGATTGCAACCAACGCACAGGTCGTCGATGATCC
>JBDLIR010000548.1:0-1601 GCA_039714815.1 Actinomycetota bacterium
CTGCGTTCGGGTTGCGTGACTTCCAGGCGAGGAATATCGCCTACGGCCTCGGACTCGAAGGCGACGCCTTCCGCAACGGTGCGAAGTTCATGAAGACGATCACGAAGGTCGCCGTCGATCTCGATACGGATCTCCTCGAGATCAACCCGCTCGTTGTGACATCTGACGGCCAGGTCATGGCCCTCGATGGGAAGATGGCCTTCGAGGCGAACGCCTTGTACCGCCACCCCGAGGTTCAGGAACTGCGAGACGAAACGGAAGAGGACCCCGCAGAGGCTGATGCCAAGGAGTACGGGCTGTCGTTTATCTCCCTCGACGGGAACATCGGTTGCATGGTCAACGGTGCGGGACTTGCCATGGCGACGATGGACATTATCAACTACGTCGGTGGCGAGCCTGCGAACTTCCTGGACGTCGGAGGGGGCGCCGAGAAGGATCAGATCGCTGCAGCGTTCAAGCTGATCACCGCGGACGAGAATGTCAAGGGCATCTTCGTGAACATCTTCGGCGGCATCATGCGCTGTGACATCATCGCAGCAGGTGTCGTAGCGGCGGTGAAGGAGGTCGGTCTCGAAGTGCCGTTGGTTGTACGGCTCGAAGGAACCAACGTGGAACTCGGGAAACAGATCATCGACGAGTCGGGGCTGAACGTGGTGAGTGCCGACGACATGAAGGATGGAGCGATCAAGATCGTGGAGTTGGCCCGATGAGCGTGCTCGTAGATAGAAACACAAAGGTCCTCGTCCAGGGGATGGGGAAGACCGGCCGGTTCCATACCGACAGGGCGATCGCCTATGGCACGAACATGGTGGGTGCTGTTCACCCGTCTCGCGCCGGCCAGGTCGAGACGTTCACGGGCGAGACCGACCACTCCGGCGTTGAAGGCCGTCCCGACACGTACGAAGTCGACGTACCGATCTTCAGGAGCGTCGCCGAGGCCGTTGCCGTGACGGGAGCAACTGCAAGTGTCGTGTACGTACCGCCACCGTTCGCAGCCGACGCCATCATGGAGGCCGCCGATGCAGGCGTTGACGTCATCATCACGGTCACGGAGGGCATCCCCGTCGCGGACATGGTGGTTGCGAAGCGATATCTCGAGGGTAAGGACGTGCGTCTTGTCGGGCCGAACTGCCCTGGTGTTATCACGCCACGAGAGTGCAAGATCGGGATCATGCCCGGCTACATCCACACGCCGGGAAAGATCGGCGTCGTGTCGCGTTCGGGAACGTTGACATACGAGGCTGTCCACCAACTCACGCTGAACGGTCTCGGCCAGACGACGGCGATCGGCATCGGTGGAGACCCCGTCAACGGGACCAACTTCGTCGACTGTCTCACGATGTTCAACGATGATCCAGAAACCGAAGGTGTCATCATGATCGGCGAGATCGGCGGTTCGGCCGAGGAAGAAGCGGCCGAGTGGATCGAGGCGAACATGACCAAGCCGGTTGCCGGGTTCATCGCAGGCACGTCCGCCCCTCCAGGAAAACGCATGGGTCATGCGGGTGCGATCATCTCTGGAGGCAAGGGCACAGCCGAAGCCAAGATCGCCGCCCTCAAGGCTGCAGGAGTCGTCGTCGCGGCGACGCCAACAGACATGG
>JBDLIR010000549.1:0-1601 GCA_039714815.1 Actinomycetota bacterium
ACGCCGAAGAGGCCACAGACCCGCCGATATGCGATCGATGGATCACGCTCGATGTCGTCCTCGTAGGTCAGCCACAACGTGTCCGATGGCGGTAGGAGCTCCCGAAGTGCCCGCTCGCCTTCAGACAGTTCCGCGAATACGTCGAGGAGTGGCTTGCGCGGGCCGAAGGGAACCTTGTGAGGGTCGAGCGTGATCGACGCGGAGGTAGTCGCTGAGCCTCTGGTGCGATGCCAGGTTCCGCTCGCCCTGCCGATCGCCCCGGATACAACACGACGGAGATAGTTTCGGCGGTGGAGCGCAACGAAGCGGTTGAAGCCGAGGCCCTGGAGTATCGAGATGTAGTCGGGGAGTGTCAGTCCGAGTCTCCCGAGATGGTGGGACTGGAGGTACTTCGTCTCGAATCCGTAGTGCAACGGCGTCTGAGCCTGGCGGTGGCGTATGAGCTGGTTGGGAGGCAGGTCCACCGGTTCATCGAGTTCTGTCCGCCGGTGTGGTTCGAAGATCTCACGATCCCAGAAGACGTCGGGGTGATCGCTAAGCATGCGGCCCACGACGGTGCTGCCGCATCGCCCGACGTGGAGCATCGCAAGCGATGCCCGCTGTTGGCCTTCGGAGTCTGCGGCCTTGCGGTTGCGGCGCCAGGGGAACATCACACCAGGCTACATCCGTGTGGCAACGACACCTTCACCCTCCCAAACGTGGACACGATCCGCAGCTCGCTGCCGATGCCGAACGTCTATCGTCCGATACCCGTGTACGTCATCCCGTGATCCTTCACCGCTTCGGGATCCAGCAGATTCCTGGCGTCGACGATCGCTGTGCCACGCATGGCGCTGCTCACCGCTTCCAGGTCGATGTCGCCGAACTGAGGCCACTCGGTTGCGATGACGAGCACATCGGCACCTTCGGCTGCTTCAAGGGCGCTGCCAACGGTCTTGATCCCTGCGATCGGAGATTCGGTAACGGCAGGATCGTACGCGGTGACCTGGAGACCTGCTGCCACGAGAGCGGCCGCGATCCGCAGCGCAGGCGAGTGTCTCGTGTCATCCGTCCCTGCCTTGAAGGCGAGCCCGAGCAGAGCGATTCGGGCATCGATGATCCCTTCAACTGTCCTGAGGATCTTGCCGACCGTCCGTTCCATCTGGTTGTCGTTGGCCTCGATCACGCCCTTCATGAGGGCGAAATCGTATCCCGCTTCCTCGGCGATGGACACGAGTGCGAGCGTGTCCTTTGGGAAACAGGATCCCCCGTAACCGGGTCCAGGCTTGAGGAAATGCGAGCCGATCCGGTGGTCCGACCCGACGCCGTCGAGAACGGCCGTCACGTCTGCCCCGACGTACTCGCACACGTTGGCGAGGGTGTTGGCGAATGTGAGTCTGGTGGCCAGGTAGGCGTTGGATGCGTACTTGATCATCTCTGATGACTTCGGGTCCGTCACGACTACAGGAGCATCGAGGTCCTTGTACATCTCGATGAGCGTTTCGGCGGCACGGTCATCGGTTGTGCCTATGACGATGCGGTCCGGGTGGAAGAAGTCAGCTACTGCCGATCCTTCTCTGAGGAACTCGGGGTTGGATACGACGGCTACGTTAGCTCCGAGA
>JBDLIR010000550.1:0-1597 GCA_039714815.1 Actinomycetota bacterium
TATCCCACAGGACGAGCATGGATGGGAGAACGAGCACCGCTGCAACCAGTGCGAGAAGGATCGTGTAGGCGAGGACGAACCCGAACTGACGGAACGGGATCGTTGTCGAGACCATCAATATCCCGAATCCTGCCACCGTCGTGAGTGCTGACCCTGCGAGCGCTCCGCCGGTGTGGGTGAGGGTGTGCTCGATCGCCTCGTTCTCGTCCGCCCAATCGAGGCGCTCCTCGAGGTACCGGTGCGTCACATGGATCATGTACGGGATGCCGATACCGATGCCGAGGGCCGAAATCGTTGCGGTGACAGGTCCGAAGGGGATACCGAACGCGGTCATCAAGCCGAACACCCACACGACCACCATGGCAACAGGCACCGTGGTGATCAGCCCAAGCATGGGCCTGCGGATCTCGAACCAGAAGTTCGTGACGAGCAGCAGCAGCGCCGCACCCAGAGTCAGTGCGAGCGATGACACCTGTGAGTCCCGCAACGTGTCCACAACGAGATTGGAGATGATCGGGCTCGATGTGGCGATCGATGACAGCTCTGCAGTATTCGTCGGAGTGAACGCTTCATTGAGCCCGTCGGCGAGTTCGGTTGCACCGTTGTCGCCTGCGGTGGTATCGAAGGTGAACAGCGCGGCATCGTACGCGCCTTCGGTCTCTGCGAGCACATTGACCAGCTGATCGGGGTACTTCTCGAATGCTGCGTCGTAGAGCGCCGTGATGTCTGCATCCTCCGGGAAGATCCCCGGTTGGCCGAAGCCACCCGCGAGTGCGACTCCGAGGAGCTCCTGGTCGAATGTTTCCGACTCAGGGTTGAGGAGACGCAGCATCACGGACATCAGAGAGTTTCCCGTAGGGAACGTGCCCTGTGGCGTTTCAACGGCCTGCACCGAAGGTACACCGGCGGCTGCGGCGTTGGAAGCGAGCATGCTGTTCCACGCGGCGCCTGTCGCGACGTCGCCGGTCACGAGAACGCTGGTCGACTCGGGAAAGTCGAACCGCTCGGTGAGCGTCAACGCCGTCCCGCGCAAGGGGGAAGTCGTCGGGACGAAGTCGAGGAACGAGAACTCGGTGGACAAGCCCGTCATCGCAAAACCGCCGACACCCGTGAGGACGAGTGCGGCAACCAGTGTGCCGGCTGCCGCCTTGCGCGGAAGGATCTCGGTCAGGCCGATCAATCTCGGAAGAAGTCTGGCATCGCCAGCTTCGAGAGCGGCAACGTCGAGACGCTCGTGGCGTTCGGCGCGCCGGTCGAGCACCTGTCGGACTGCCGGCACGAAAGTCAGCATCAACAGGAAGGCGATCACGATGCCTACCGCAGCCAGTTCGCCGAATTCGGCGAGGGCGGGAATGTCGTTCGTCACATTGGTGAGGAAACCAACAGCCGTCGTCACGGTCGCAAGAACCAGGGCGACACCGACGGTACGGATAGCTATCGCAATGGACCGATCGACAGGTTTCCCTCCAGCGAGTTCCTGCCGGTACCTGGTGCTCATATGGATCGAGTAGTCCACCCCGAGACCGATGATGAGGATCGGCAAGATCTGCACCATCTGAGACTGGTCCTCGAAACGAAGGAAGCCGTATCCGTTCAT
>JBDLIR010000551.1:0-1591 GCA_039714815.1 Actinomycetota bacterium
TAATCAGACAGCAGCTTCCAGATGCCAGCTGACGGCTGACAGCTGACAGCTGACAGCTGACGGCTCTTAGCTACATCGCGTTGGCGAGCCAGTCGGCGAGTTCCTCACCGACCGCTTTGGCGGTCTCCGTGAGTTGGTGCTCGGCGCCGAGCCAGTCGCCGGATTCAGGGAACGGCCCTGAAAGATCGACGTAGACCTTCAGCTTCGGCTCGGTGCCTGACGGCCTCGCAAGGACACGCCCGGATTCCCCGAGGTCGAGTTCGATCAGGTTCGTCGATCCCAGATAGCGCGGCCTCGAATCGGCATCGACCGAGAAGTCCCTGGTTCCAACGATGGGGTACCCAGCAAGTTCTGTTGGAGGCTCGTTGCGCAGCGCATCCATCGCTGCGGCGATCTCCCCAATGCCTGCGGCGCCTTCACGTCGGATGCTCACCTGCGTCGATGCCCAGACGCCGTAGGTCCGGTACAGGTCGCCGAGCCGATCGAGCACCGTTACACCGTCACCCGCTGCATCAGCGGCCAACATCGCGAAGGCGACAGCTGCCGAGATGCCGTCTTTGTCCCGAACGATCGTGCCAACGGAGTACCCGAGCGCTTCCTCGTAGCCGAGGATCATCTCGCCTTTCCCTTCAGCCTCCAGGTCGAACGCTGCGTTACACACCCACTTGAAGCCAGTCAGCGTCTGGGCCCACGTCGTACCGTGACGTTCAGCGATGACACCGAGCAGCGGGGACGACACGACTGAGTTGATGGCTGTGCCATCGCTCTGGGCCCCGAGCAGAAATTCAGCGAGCAGCGACCCGATCTGGTTACCGGTCAGCGGCCTCCACATGCCGCCAGGCTCAGGCACGGACACGGCAAGCCTGTCCGTATCAGGATCGTTTGCGATAACGAGATCTGCATCGACCGCTGCGGCCAGTTCGTGGGCGAGGTCGAGTGCTCCTGGTTCTTCGGGATTCGGGAACGAGACCGTTGGAAAGGTCCCGTCTGGCTCGTATTGCCTGGCCACGGGTTGCACGTTCCCGAAGCCGAATCGTCGCAAAGCGGCGGTCACGAAACGCCCACCAACACCATGCATCGCGGTGTACACGATGCGGATGTCACGGTTCCCCGAAACGTTCGGGAGCCACACAGCCACATCGCGGAGATACGCTTCGAACATCTCGGCATCGATCGCTGAGGCCCTGGGGTCCTCGAGCGGTCTTTCGGATCGTGGCACGGAACTGGCGGGACCGATCACCGCTATCTCATCAGCGATCTCGATATCGGTGGGGCTCACGATCTGGGCGCCGTTGGATGCGTAAACCTTGTAGCCATTGTCCTTCGGAGGGTTGTGCGACGCCGTGATGACGATCGATGCGCACGCTCCGAGTGTCAGGCCGGCATACGCAACGATGGGTGTGGGCGTCGGTGCCGAAAAGTACCGAACCTCGAAGCCGGCAGCGGTGAGCACACCGATCGTGTCCTCCATGAACGACGGCGATGAGGGGCGTGCATCACGGCCTATCGCAACGAGTCGCTCTGACGGTTCGGTCCTGGCGAGCAGATAGTTGGCCAGACCCGCCGTGGTGCGGATCACCATTGCCCGGTT
>JBDLIR010000552.1:0-1585 GCA_039714815.1 Actinomycetota bacterium
TCCGGGACGATCAGCTGAAGGCGGTCCTGCGCAACCTCGACCAGTACCTCCTCGACCGTGTGGATTCGGCCAGGCAGTAGCGCTCATCAACTAGGTTCAGGGTGTGCCCGGCCGAACCACCTTTCTGATCGTTGCTGCAGCTCTCGTGCTCAGCGCGTGCATCCCGACGAATCCGAAGGACGCGGCGACAACGACGCCGCTGGGCGGTGACACATCGACGACAGTGGTGATCGATCAGGGCACCGATCTGGAGCCCCCTCGGACCGGTGACCCGAATGATGTCGCAGAAGCCGCAATCTGGGAAGCCGGCGCCTTCCGCGTCACCGACGGTTTGGAGCGATTCGACGAGGATGCCCTCACCAGCGTCGAGCAATGGCTTCCAACCGATCTCGTGGACGGCTTGATCTGGGACGTCTTCAGTCGGACCGACGGCCCCAACGTGCTCGCAGTGTCGGTCATCCCCCAGCTCACCTGGCGGGCCGACCCCAATTTCGTGCCAGCCCTCATCGCCAGCATCTCCGAACGGGACGCGGAAGAGGTCGAGGATGGCATATTCACCACACGGACCGCGTCGGGGCTCGATCTCTTCCTCTGGTCGACGGGGGACGGGTTCGTAGTCTCGGTATCCCGTACCGACGATGCAGCGATCGCCTACCTGAGCGCTCTTGCCACGGAAACGACACCGCAGGCCGTCTGGGACACCGGGGCATGCCTCTATGTGGACCCTGAGGCCGAATCCCTGCCGTACGCCCCATTCCCTCCCGACATCGTTGTTCCATGTGAGGGTCCCCACAACACCGAGGTGCTGGTCGCACGGCAGATCGGGACCACGCTCGAGGAGTTCGACGATCAGGAGATCTTCCACGAACGCAACTTCGAATGCGACAAGGCGTACACAGAGGCCTTCGGAGCCCAGAAGGACCACACGCCCACGCTGATCACGTACATGCCCGATGCCGACGAATGGGACCGGGGCGACAGGTATCTCGCCTGCGTCGTCCAGATCGAGACGCCCGACGGTCTTGCATTGACGGCCGGACCGATGGCAGATAGGGATGATCTGCGATGGGATCCCGAACCCGGCGAATGCTTCGATCTCTCCGTCTCCTCCTATTCGGTCGATTGCGGCCAGGTGCACAGCTACCAGTACATAGGGGATGCCGACGTCACATTCGAGGAATGGCCCCCGGAGGGAAGCACCGCGTTCGACGGTGTCTGTGACGACCTACGCGACGACTTCGCGCAACCGGGACCTGCCCCCGTCGAGGTGTTTGCGATGGACCTGTACCCCTATGCCTTCGACCAGGGCGACCGAACGGTGCGATGCATGGCCTTCGTCCTCGATGCCGGCCTTCTCGCGCAGATCATCGGGTCCCTCGACGACGTGTGGCGCATCATCCCCACCGGCGGAGTAGCGGCGTGATCAGAGCTCAGAACCCAGAGCTCAGAGCCCAGGTTTCTGGATTCTGAAAGTGAGCGTCAGCGAACGTTCTGAAAGCGCAGCGTTCTGAAAGCGCAGCGTTCTGATTACGAAATCAGCGTCAGGAGCAGGCGAGAGGGTTCGAGGGCGACGAGGGAGTGGGGA
>JBDLIR010000553.1:0-1576 GCA_039714815.1 Actinomycetota bacterium
TCTGTGGGCTGGAGTACGCGTATACGCGCGTACGAACCCTGGGTTCAGGTGACCTTGTTGGTTGATAGTTGGTGGATCACGGTTGCGAGGAAGGCGGTTGTCCTGCGCACCGACTCAACCGAGACCCTTTCGTCTGGACCGTGGAACATGGCGAGCATCTCTGCAAAGGTGACGGAGTCGTCGAAGAGGCCGACACCGAAAGCGGGGATGCCGCGGGCGCGGAAGAACCGGGCGTCGGTGGCGACCGGTGTGAGCGATGGTGCCAACGTTCTCGACCCGGTGTGGATCTCAGCCGCGGCTGCTATGGCATCCCAGAGGAGCCCTTCAGGCGGTGTGGCTGTCGCATGAACGTCCTGGAACATCATCTCGAAATCGATCTCGTCGTAGCGGGCAGGGCCAAGGATCTTTCGCAGGTGATCGTCGAGGTCCCGGGCATCCTGTCCTGGAAGGACCCGTATGTCGATTTCACCGGTCGCATCTGTCGGCACGACGTTCGCCTTTCCTCCGCCGCTGATCACCGTCGGCGACAGCGTCAGATGTGTACACGCATGGATCCATCGGGCGAGGGTCACGTCGGATTCAGCTATCCGCGTGATCGCGGCGTCAACCCGTTCAGGATCGACGAGATCCTCGATGAGATCGGCATCAAGAGGGAGGAACTCGACGAACCACCTCCACTCCGCAGTGACGAACACCGGTTGCGGGTTGGACGCGATGTCGGCGAAGGCGGTAGCGAGGTTCACGACCGCATTGTCTCTCGCGTACGGCTGGCTACCGTGGCCGGCTGTTCCGTGTGCGTGCGCTTTTCTCCACGCCATTCCCTTCTCAGCGACGGTTACCGGCAGTGCATCGCCATGAGGTGACTTCAGAAGCGGTCCTGCGACCTCCGTGAGCACCATGTCGCATTCCACGAGGTCCCAATGCTCGTCGACGAGATAGTGAGCGCCAAGGACGCCGCCCGCTTCTTCATCTGCTACGGCTGCGAGGATGACATCTCCCTGTGGTCGATCAAGTGCCCCGTCCATGAGTGCCTTGAACACAGCAACCATCGCGGCGGTCACGTTGAGCATGTCAACCGCTCCCCTCCCCCAGATGAACCCATCGACGATCTCCCCGGAGAAAGGGTTGCGTTCCCATGCACTCTCGACCGCTGGTACAACGTCGAGGTGGGGAATCATCAGCAATACCGGTGCGTTCGGATCTGTTCCCGGCAGCCGGTACACGACCGACGCACGGCCGGGTAGCGGTTCGACGACCGTGCCGGCATCGTCGAGGTATTCCTGGATCGTCCGGACCGAGCGGATCTCGTATCCCGACGCCGGGTCGCCAGTGTTGACGCATGCGTTGGCGATGAACTCTTGCGTGAGCGCAACGGCGTCGTCGAGGTAGGAATCGGGAATCATCGCTTCAAGAGTACCTGGAAGACGCGCGGATAGGTGGTGCCGGGTAGGCGGTTCACGGTTCACCGCTCTCCGCCTTCCGCTTTTCTCCCCCGGCCTTCGCGGGGGAGATGTCGAGGAACGAGACAGAGGGGGAAACCAAGTCGTACCACTCAGCTCACACACAAGCTCAGTGG
>JBDLIR010000554.1:0-1568 GCA_039714815.1 Actinomycetota bacterium
GAGCCCGCTGTTATGCCTGTCTCGGTAGGTATGTGGATCGTCGACGGCAGGCTGGACATCGAAGACCTGGCCGAAACGATCGAACACAGCCTGCCTGAGGGCCCCTACTCCACGGTCGGAGGATTCATCATGGCGCTATTCGAAAAGGTGCCCGATGAGGGTGACCAGGTCGCAGCGGACGGGATGCGATACACCGTGGTGTCCATGGATCGACAGCGAGTCGATTCGATCAGAGTTGAGAGAATTTCCTAGCCGGTACACTCACGGTTCCGACGGGACGTGGCGCAGCTTGGTAGCGCGCATCGTTCGGGACGATGAGGTCGACGGTTCAAATCCGTCCGTCCCGACCAAGCCCCTCCGACACCGGAGGGGCTTCGTCATTTCACGACCCTGTGAACCCGGGTTTCCTCTTCTCGATGAACGCTGAGATGCCTTCGTAGAAGTCATTACTCGAGGCAGCAGCGAGGATCGACGCGGCCTCGGCATCCATCTGTGTGAACGGGTCGTTCCCAAACGAAGCCGTGAGCAACTCGCGGGCCCGCACGTATGCGAGCGTCGGGCCCTTCGCCAACCTCCCGGCCAGTTTCGCTACGGCAGCGTCGAAGTCGCCCTCCGGTACGACCTGGTTGACCATCCCGAGGTCGAGTGCCTCGCTTGCAGACAGGACACGGTTCGTGAGGATGAGTTCCATCGCGCGACGCGTCCCGACGAGTCTCGGCAGGAAGAACGTACTCGACCCATCGGGTGACACACCGATGCCCGTGTATGCCATGGTGAACACCGCAGAGTCCACGGCCACGGCGAGGTCCGTAGCCATCGCGAGGCCCATGCCGGCGCCGGCCACGACCCCGTTGATCGCAGCGATGGTCGGGAACGGCGCCTTGAGCAGTTTCGAGACAGAGCCGTGGAGGCCGTCGAGGATCGACTGCATCGTCTCTTGTGGCGCCTCACGGTTGTCGTAGAACGCCTGGACGTCACCACCTGCGCTGAAACCCCGCCCGGTCCCGGTGACGACGAGGGCTCGTATGCTCGTATCGGCGACCAACGCGTCCATCGCCGAGTCGAACTCGGCGCCCATCGACACGCTGAGTGCGTTCATCGACTCCGGATCGTTCAGACGGACGGTGGCGACACCGCCGTTGATTGTGACGACGATCTGGGACATGGTGGGTCTCCGGGGTAGCGGTGAGCGCAGCGTACCCGCTACTCAACAGTTGAGCAGCACCGCGTGAAACTGAGCCGGTATTCCGACCTCACCCGCCCAGGGCAGCGAAGACCTCATAGACCATGAAGGCCGGCCAGAAAAGCGCCTGGAAGAAGGAACCAAAGTACTCCCAGAACCCGTCGGCCTGCTGCCAGAAGTACACGAACGCTCCGAAGATGCCCAGTCCGTATATCGCACCACCGCCGGCCGCACCTGCGTTGCCCTTGCCTGAACTCATTGTCACGCTCCTTACGTTGGCACCACGGAGTCTACAAACCGCCCGCGCCGCAGGCGCGTTCCTATCGGACGAGGAGGAGTTCAGCGAGTTCGACTGCGTTGAGGGCAGCGCCCTTGCGGAGATTGT
>JBDLIR010000555.1:0-1567 GCA_039714815.1 Actinomycetota bacterium
GTACCACCCGCACAGGAGGTCGATACCGCCGGGGCCGATACCCCTTGACCACTCCCGATGAAACCAGGGTCGAGCCTGGTGAGTGGCACCGTCACGTTTCGGTGCCACAGCGACCCCAGATCGTTGTCGGCGGCCCAGGAACAGGCAAGACCCAGTTCCTCGCCGAACGCATCGCATCAGCGGTCACGGACGGTTCGATGGATCCATCACGGATCGTGGCACTCGCTTTCTCACGTCGCGGTGCCGACGACATGGCCATGCGGCTCCGCGAACTGATCGGGTCGGATGCGAACCGTGTCACCGTCGCGACGTACCACAGCGTGGCGATGCGCATCGTTGAAGCACGATTCGAGGGAATCGGGTGGAGCCGCTCCCCCACTGTTCTCACCGCTGCCGAGCAGGAACACTACGCAGCGCAAGTGCTCGCCACCGAAGATCGCCTGTCGTGGCCAGCGGGGTACGGCGCACTCCTCGACTCTCCGGTCATGGCAGCTGAGGTCACGGACTTCGTGCTGCGCTGCCACGAGCAGATGCTGTCGCCCGCCGACCTGGCGGCGATGGACGACGAACGCTTCGTGGCGATGGCCGGGTTCATGGCCAGGTACAACGAACGACTCACAGCAGACAGCCGCACCGATTACGGGCGCATCCTCACCGAAGCTGTTGCAGCCCTGCAACGGTGGCCTGAGATCGCTCAACCCTATGACCTCGTTGTGGCGGACGAGTATCAGGACACCTCCCCCGCCCAGGCCGAGATGGCATTCCTCCTCGCAGCAGGCACCCGGAACCTCGTCGTCGCGGCCGACCCGTACCAATCGATCTACTCGTTTCGAGGAACCGACATAGACAATGTGTTCTCCTTCCCACAGGCGGCACGGGAACGTCTCGGGACAGCGGCTGAACGGATCGTGCTCACAACCTCATTCCGGGTACCCACAGAGATCCTCGACGCCGCCGTTTCGGTAACTGGCCGCGCATTGCCCGGCGGAGCCGGCAAGGTTGCAAGCACCCGCTCTGGTGGCGTCGTCGAGTCCCACGTGTTCCCAACGGCGAACGATGAGGCCGAATGGATCGCATCCGACATCGAGCGTGTCCACCTCCTCGACGGCGTCCCGCTTGAACGAATCGCGGTGTTCATGCGGTCACGGACCGCATTCGGAAATGACCTCGCCGCGGCGTTCGAGCGCCGATCGGTCCCCCATTCGTTCTCCGAATCCAGGCTCGCAGACGAGCCGATCGTCCGGTTCGTCCATGACCTCGTCGCTGCAGCCGCTCCAGACGGTGAAGCTTCACCGCTCGCGATGAAGCGGGTCCTGATGAGCCCATACGTCGCGCTCACCTACGGTGCCGTGAACGAACTGGCCCGTCTCGTTGAAGCGGGGGCGTCGTGGGCTGAGGTCGTCAGGGCAAACGCACCGGGAGGGAGCCAACTCGCTGCCTTGCTCGAGGACACGTCGTGGGCGCTCACGGACAGCGCCGCACAGGGACTCTGGACGGTGTGGTCGACATTGCCACAGCTTGTCGCGGTTGCGCTCGACGATGCGTACACCCAGGACCGCAGGGCCTG
>JBDLIR010000556.1:0-1554 GCA_039714815.1 Actinomycetota bacterium
TCGAGAGTCGAATCCTTGCGCCAGCGCCACAGATGGATGGCGAGGAGCATCACGAGCACGACCGGTAACACGGCTACATGCAGCACGTAGAAGCGCAGCAGCGTCGCCGAACTCACCTGCGGCCCACCGAGGAGCAGTTGCGACACCTCATCGCCGATGAACGGCACCCAGGCGGCCAGGGACGTGCCGACGGTGATCGCCCAGTATGCCAGCTGGTCCCAGGGAAGCAGATAGCCGGTGAACGACAGGAGGAACGTCAACAGCAACAGCACGACGCCGACCACCCAGTTGAACTCCCTCGGTGCCTTGTACGCACCCCGGTAGAAGACCTTCGCCATGTGCGCCATGACGGCAACCACCATGAGATGTGCAGACCACCGATGCACGTTCCTGGTGAATTGCCCGAACGGCACCGATGTCTCGAGGAGCTGGATGTTGCCATACGCGTTGGTCGGGGAGGGAACGTAGAAGAACATCAGGTAGATGCCGGATACGACGAGGGAGATGAACAGCGTGAGGCTGATCACGCCGAGGTACCACGAGTACTTGAACCCGATCTCTTCCTCGCGCACTTTCACCGGATAGAGATGCAGGAAGAAGTTCGACCAATGGCCCTCCGCCCTTTCTCGTGGTGTGTTGCGTGCAGGAACACGGAAGACGGACTTTCCGACCGTCGTGTCTTTGACCCGCTCCATGAGCGACGGCTTCATGCCAATCCTCCGATCGTCAAGGGAATACCTTCAGGGACACCGACACCGCTCCACATCCCCATCGACAGCGCCCTCGGCGGACACCTGTCGATGCACATCGCGCATCGGATGCACAGCTCCTCGTCGAGCATCAGCGCTGTGCTGCCCGGCAGGCCGCCGATGTCTTCAGATGGGATCAGCGAGATGATGTTGACCGGGCACACATCGGCGCACAGCCCGCAGAGCACGCACGAGTCGACATCGAGTTGGATGTCGAGGAAGCAGCGCAGGCACCTGGCCGCCTCAGCGCGGGCTTCCTCTTCGGAGAACCCGAGTTCGACTTCCTGAAGCCCGATCCTGCGCTCGGTCGGCAATGAAGGGATCGGTACGCGTCCCTGCTCGTCGTAACGGTCCATCATCCGATGGAAGTCCTCGACGATCGTCATCTTGCCTGAGCGACGCTCCGCCGTTGCATCGGTGGGCGACAGTGTCGCGTGGATCGACGAGGCAGCGCTCCTGCCCTCCGCTATGGCTGTGATCAACAGACGCGGGCCGAATGCTGCATCCCC
Organism: Actinomycetota bacterium; assembly: GCA_039714815.1. Lineage (GTDB taxonomy): Bacteria > Actinomycetota > Acidimicrobiia > Spongiisociales > UBA5794 > JAMBLL01. The sequence goes on from JBDLIR010000556.1 coordinate 1,259, forward strand.
GCCGGACCATACATTGGGAAGCGATGTCTTGAACGTGTCCGGGTCTGTAGCGATCGTGCGGCGAGGAGACACCTCTGGACCGTGCTCACCGAGGGCATCGAGGTCGATCGCCTGCCCGATCGCAAGGATCACGGTGTCCGCTTCGAATTCCGCCACGTCGTCTTCATCGAACTGTGGAGAGAAACGTCCCTCATCGTCGAAAACACTTGAGACGCCGACCGTGCGCAGTGAGGCCACTCTGCCTTCGGCGTCTGTCACGATCTCTTGAGGGCCGCGACGACCGAACATACGGATGT
>JBDLIR010000557.1:0-1541 GCA_039714815.1 Actinomycetota bacterium
GTCGACATGTCGCTCGTGGACGATGACACCAAGGACGCCATGGACCGCTACTCGGTCGACCCCGACCGGTGGGGTGGCTGGGCTCGTGAGCACCGAGAAGTGAAGATCGAGGACGATCTCTACATCCGTGACTATGACAAGTGCATCATGTGCTACCGATGCGTCGCGGCCTGCGGCCCGGATGCGCAGAACACCTTCGCCATAGACATCGCAGGCCGTGGATTGTCCTCGACGATCGCTACCGAGTTCGACATCACGCTGCCAGAGTCGGCCTGTGTCTACTGTGGGAACTGCGTCGGCGTGTGCCCGACAGGCGCCCTCATGTTCACGTCCGAGTACCGCATGCGTGTGGCGGGCACGTGGGACGAGTCTGCCCAGACCGTTGCACGGACGGTGTGTTCGTACTGCGGCGTTGGATGCAACCTCGATCTCCACGTCCAGGACAACCGGGTCGTCAAGGTCACGTCCCCCCTCGACCACAGCGTCACGAGTGGCCACCTTTGCATCAAGGGCCGGTTCGGGTACGCCTATGTACAAACAGCCGACAGCTGACAGCCGACAGCTCACAGCCAGGGGGAGGAGAGGCACCGTTGACAGTTGACAGCTCACAGTCGAAGAGCGGAAAGCGGAAGGCGGAAAGCGGAGAGCGACTCGTCACGCGGTATCGGGGAGACCGTCGTTCACGCGTGAAGGACGCTCTCGTTGCCGAATCCCCGGTGGAGTTCCGCCTGCACGGGGTGCCCATAGCCGTGTTGATGCGCACACCTGGAAATGACGAGGAACTCGGCCTCGGTTTCGCCATCACGGAAGGCATCGTGTTAGGACCCCATGAGGTCACGTCGATCGAACTCGTCGAGGGCACAAGCGAGGGGGACCGGTACACGTTCAATCTCGCGGACGGAGTGATCGTTGATCCTGAGCAGTTCGCAAGGAACTTCTTCACGTCCTCGTCGTGTGGCGTGTGCGGCAAAGCCTCGATTGACGCTGTCCGTATCGCTGCACGGACAATGGACCCTGGCCCCACCATCGCTCCCGGCATCATCACGTCTCTCCCGGACACCATCGGACACCACCAGGCTGCCTTTCAGGAGACCGGCAGCATCCACGCTGCTGCAGCGTTCACTCCCGGGGGCACGCTCGTCGCACTGTTCGAAGATGTTGGCCGGCACAACGCCGTCGACAAACTCGTAGGGCACCTCGCAAGGAAGCAATGGCCGCTAGACAGGTACATCTTCTTCGTATCTGGACGCGTGAGCTTTGAGATGGTTCAAAAAGCTGCGGTTGCAGGGATCCCCGCCATCGGCGGGATCTCAGGGGCATCCGATCTTGCGGTCGAACTCGGAGAGGAACTGAACATGACCGTGTTCGGGTTCGTGCGTAACGACGGCTTCAACGTGTACTGCGGCGACGACCGGTTCGCTTGAGCGCCGCGTCGAGGTCGTCCTGCGTGTTGACGTTCGTGAAGACATCATCGTTGAAACCGGTGATCTCCTCGACGTTGACGGCACCGAACAGACTCTCCATGGAGCGGTCCTTCCCTT
>JBDLIR010000558.1:0-1541 GCA_039714815.1 Actinomycetota bacterium
GTGGGACGCGGCACCCCAGCGACCGATCGCTGCGGTGACGGTTCTCGTCGTTGGTCTTCTCGCGGCAAAGGGTGCTGGCGTTGCACTCAGGCTTCAGCTCCCGATCATGGCCGGGATCGTGTTGTCGCTCGTTGCGCTCGTCGCCGGCGCGGTCGGATCGTCTCCTGACACGGTCTCGCTTCTGGGGAATGCCAGCGGGTCAGCCGATTTCTGGGCTGTGTTCGCGGTGTTCTTCCCGGCGGTCACCGGGATCATGGCAGGTGTGAGCCTCTCGGGGGATCTCAGGCGGCCGAGTCATGCCATCCCGAAAGGAACCATCGCCGCGGTCCTGACAGGCTTCGTCGTGTACATGATCGTTCCCGTCGTGCTCGCGGCGTCTGCAACGCCCGATGAACTCGTATCCAACAACCTGATCTGGTTCGACATCGCAGGGTCGTGGTCCTTCCTGGTTCTGTGGGGCTTGTGGGGTGCGATATTCGCCTCCGCGGTGGGAAGCATCCTCGCTGCACCCAGGACACTCGAGGCGATGGTCGATGATCGAGTCCTCCCTTCGGGCCTGGGCAGAAAGCTGGGTCCGATCGACGGCCCTGGCGTGCCTCTGGTCGTCAGCACCGCTCTTGCGCTCGTTGCTGTAGGGCTCGGAGGTCTTGACGCCATCGCTCCTCTGCTCACGATGTTCTTTCTCACGACCTACGGGACGGTGAATCTCGTAGCCGGCCTCGAGCAGCTCAGCGGTGACCCGTCGTATCGACCGACGTTCCGGATACCGTGGTGGATCTCGCTGGCTGCCGCGGTTGCCTGCTTCTATGTGATGTTCCTCATCCACCCGTTTGCCCTGGTCGTGGCGCTCGTCTTCGAGTTCGGCGTGTACGTGTTCATGCGGCGGCGGGCGATGACGGCACCGTGGGGCGATCTGCGGCGAGGCGCCTTGATGTCCCTCGTGCGCTCGACGGCGATCAGGCTTGCCAGGATGCCGGCAGATCCTCGCAACTGGAGGCCGAACATCCTGCTGTTCGCAAGCGACCTCGAGCGCGAGCCGGATCTGGCACGGTTCGCGGGGTGGCTCGTCCAGGACAGGGGGATATTGACGGTGTCCAAACTCGTGCTCGGGCCGATCGACGTGCTGAGCACGCGGCGAGTCGATGAGGCCGCCGCCCTATCGAGAGATCTCGAGAGCCTGGATGTCATAGGTTTTGCCGAGGTCGACATCGTGGACGACTTCGAGCATGGTGCGATCTCGATCGCACAGTCGAACGGGATCGCGGGGATCGACTCGAACACCGTGATGTTCGGGTGGGCAGAAGGTGCACAGCGCCAGATCGAGGTACTCAGGGTCATCGAGCAACTCTCACATCTCGGGAAGTCGGCAGTCATCTGCCGTGCCGTACCGCGTGGGTGGAACGACGGCGTACGCCAGATCCATGTCTGGTGGGGAGGCCTCAAGCAGAACGGCGATATGCTCGTGTTGTTCGCTCATCTGCTTTCACTCAACCCGACGTGGCGAAACGCGCACATCGTGATCAACTCCATCGCGACGAGCG
>JBDLIR010000559.1:0-1536 GCA_039714815.1 Actinomycetota bacterium
TAGACAGCGAGGCTGTGGAAGCTGCGCCACGAGTATAGGGCAAGACAGCCGACAGCTCACAGCTGACAGCCAGACCGCTCGCGGGCTCGCTTCCAGATGCCAGATGCCAGAACGCTCGCGGGCTCGCTTCCAGACGCCAGATGCCAGAACGCTCGCGGGCTCGCTTCCAGAAAGCATGGCGCGCGATGCTTCATCTGGCGGCTGGTATCAGGTATCTGGCATCGCTCCCAGGAACCATGAACATTTGCTTGCCACGCTCGACGAGTCGGTTACAGCTCGTAGTCTGAGGGGATGAGGGGAACTGTCCTGACATCCGTCTCGATCGTGATCGCTCTTTTCGCGTCGGCGTGCACGGGAAACGGCGATGCCGACGGATCGCCGACCACGACCGCACCGGTCGTTTCATCGCCAACGAGCACCGTCGCCCCATCTACTGATCCCGCAGGTGCCGCGATGTTGCGGAACCAGAACGGCTACGTGTTTCCCGATGCGCCTGAGATCGCCTTCGACGGTGAGTTGGAACCAGAGACGCTTGCGGCGCTCGACAGCTTGTGGGACAGCCTTGGCCCGGACATCGATGACCAGGCGATCTTCGACCTCGGCCAGAGTGGCGATGTGCGTGTTACATGGCTCCTCACCGATGTTCTCCGGTTCCTTCAGGGGGGTCCGACCGCCGAAGCGCTCGCAGGGGCAGTAGCCACGCTCACGGGCATCGATCTCAATGCTGACCCTGTGGCCGCCCGCAGCCCGTGGCAGTCTCTGACCGATCATCTCATCGCATGGGATCTTCCAGCGGTTCCGGACTATCGCATGTACAAGGCTCGCCTGTTCACCATCATCGAGCCCAGATGGCAGCCGTTCTTCGACGATCCCAATGCGGCGATCGACTGGAGGTTCACGTCGTGGGGTGGGGTCCTGATCGACGATCGCCCGCTCGGCGATTCCGCGCCGTGTGAGCTGGGTTGCATCCCGGCACTCGATGATCCGCCGACGACCGGAGCCGCTGAAGGCTCGTGGTACCCGGACGAGCGTGTCGTCTTCGGAGTCGTCGTCAATGGGGAGGCGAGGGCCTATCCGAAGAACCAGATGGAAGTCCACGAGATGATCAACGACACGCTCGGGGGTCGCCGTCTCGGGATCCCCTACTGCACGCTGTGCGGCTCCGCTCAGGCGTACTTCACGGATTCCGTGCCTGCGGGGATTGATGTGCCTGTCTTGAGAACATCCGGGTTGCTCACACGATCCAACAAGGTGATGTACGACCTCAACACGTTCAGCATCTTCGACACATTCACCGGCGATGCGATAACCGGCCCCCTGCACGAACAAGGCGTGACGCTCGAACAGACAACGGTTGTCTCGAGCACGTGGGGAGAGTGGAAGCAGGCACACCCCGATACAACGATTCTCGCGTCAGATGGCGGCCTCGGCCGGACGTATCCGCTCGAGCCGCTCAGGGGTCGAGATGACAACGGGCCGATCTTCCCGATCGGCGATGTCGACCCTCGCCTTCCGACACAAGCTCAGGTTGTCGGG
>JBDLIR010000560.1:0-1534 GCA_039714815.1 Actinomycetota bacterium
TCCTCGCTTGCAAGGACATAGAAGTAGTAATCGGTCTCTGCGGGATCCACGGCGGCATCAACGCTGATGGCCTGCACGGTGCCGATCGGGGTCGGCGGCAACCCGTTGACACGGTACGTGTTGTACGGCGACGCCACCTTCAGATCCTCGGCGGTGACGCGGCCGTTGACCTCACCGATCGCGTAGACGACGGTGGCGTCGATCTGCAGCCTCATGCCGGCCCCCAATCTGTTGTGGATGACCGAAGAGATCAACGGCCTGTCGGCGTCGGTCCCCGCCTCGCGCTGGACGAGCGATGCGATGATGATCGCTTCGTAGCGGCTGACGCCGAGTTCGTCGATCCTGGACCAATCGACGGCATCGAGGCGTCTCACCATCTCGTCGGACATGCGCTGGAGGATCGTCACCGGCGTTGCGTCCTCCGGAATCGGGTACTTCGCCGGGAAGAGCAGGCCCTCCCATCTCGCGAGGTTCGATATCGTGCCGGACGGGTCAGGCAGCAGAGGTGACGTTACCGCGCCGCCTGCCAACGTGACCCGATAGTCCGGCTCGCTGAAGCTCGTCTGCTTACCGAGCTCTTTGAGGATCCGATCGACCGTCCACCCTTCGATCACCGTGAACGTCTCGCCGTCGAACCCTGTGTCGATCGCCGTGCCTCCGAGCAGCAACTGACGAACGACCTCCTCAGGATCCATATCAGTGGTGAGCGTGTATACGCCTGACTGCAATTGATCTTCGACCCCTGCGGAGCGCACTGCCGATCGGATCTCCGAGGCTCGTGCGACACCTGCATCGTTGAGCACGATGTAGATCGTTCTCGCGGGCGTTCCCGGTTCGATCACAACCTCCACAGGTTGCCCGGCCACGACGTCCCATGCATCCCCGCCAACCAGGCTGGCGGCGTATCGCGCGCCGAGGAGCAAGCCGAAGAACACGATGGCACCGAGCGCGACGTAAAGCACCCATAGGTACTTTCTCCGCCCGCTACCCGTGGCTGGGTTCGTCGTTCCCTGGTCTGTCATCGTATCTCCGAGCATCCAGGTAGCCCTGCAGCATGACCGCTGCAGCGACCTGGTCCCTCTTCTCCTTGCGTTTCTTGCGTTGCATGCCGCCGCTGATGAGGGCCTGTTCGGCGGTCGCCGAAGTGAACCGCTCATCGTGATACTCGACAGTGATGCCCGTCTCTCGCGCCAGCATCTCACCGAAGACCCGTGCTGCCTTGGCCGAAGGGCCTTCCCTGCCGTCGAGAGCAACGGGGAGGCCGATCACGATCGTGGTCACACCGAGTTCCCTACACAGTGCGGCGATCGCATCCACAGGGTCGTCGGTCTTGCGGTCGATGAAGCGATCCGGTGACGCGATGGTACCCGTGGGGTCTGCTATCGCTACGCCGATGCGGCGCTCGCCCGGATCGAGTCCGATGATTCTGCCGCTCATTCCCCGGCGAGGGCCAGGCGTGCCTCTCGTCTTCCAATCTCGATCGCTTCGTCCATGCCGTCTACGTTGGGGCCACCCGCTTGTGCAAGTGTTGCGT
>JBDLIR010000561.1:0-1524 GCA_039714815.1 Actinomycetota bacterium
TTCGCAAAGCCGTCACGCCTGCCGGTGATGATCTTGTGGATGTAGGCCTGGTGCCCGGTGTCCCACAGGATCAGATCGCGGGGCGAGTCGAAGACACGGTGGAGCGCCAGGGTGAGTTCAACGACCCCGAGGTTCGAACCGAGGTGGCCGCCGTTGTTCGTGACCGATTCAACCACGAGGGTGCGTATCTCGGTGGCCAACTCCTCGAGTTCGCCATGGTCGAGTTGGCGAACATCAGCCGGCCCATCGATGTGCTCTAGGTACATGTATCGAGCGATCTCTAGGGACAATCCTGTGTGCCGCCGACGAGCAAGCGAGCGCTCTCCGCTGGCGACCGCCCAAGAATAGTCCGTCGCAGCCCAAAAGACCGCCCCTCTTCCGCTTCTTGCGTCCATTGCGTCCATATGCGGACGCGTGGGACGCCGGAAGCGGTGGGCGCACCCGCTACGATCAGCGTGACGACACGAAAAGGAGCGATAGTGGCTTTCGGATTCGGACTGCTCTCAGGCCAGCGCGCCCCCGATGATCCACGGTCGTGGGAAGACGTGTACCGCGAGTCGATCGACCTTACCGTGGCGCTCGAAACGTTCGGCTACGACTCTGTATGGACCACAGAGCACCACTTCGTCGACGACGGCTACATGCCGTCCCTGCTCGTGACCTCCGCTGCTCTCGCCGCCGCGACGACAACGATCGACATCGGCACGGGCGTGGTACTCGCGCCTCTGCATCGTCCGCTTCGCCTCGCTGAAGATGCAGCCACGGTTCAACTGATCTCGAACGGGAGACTCATCCTTGGTCTTGGGCTTGGATGGTCCACGACGGAGTTCAATGCGCTCGGCGTGCCCATGAACAAGCGGGGGGCCTCGATGACCGAGATACTCCAGATTCTCCCCAAGGCATGGACCGGCGAGCCGTTCAGCTGGGAGGGCGATGTGTACACCATCCCCGATCTCGCAGTGCGCCCTGCGCCCTCCACGAAGATCCCCGTCATCGTTGGTGGAGGTGTCGACGCTGCGGTGAAGCGTGCAGTCCTTTACGCAGATGGGTTCTTCTCCAATGCTTCGCCGAAGCGCTTCGCCGAACAGGTCGCCGTAGCGAAGGAGGAGATGGAGCGGATCGGCCGGGATCCCGAGACCTTCCGGTGGATCTACTACGCCGTGATGTACCCGGGGCCCGTTGACGAGATCGTGGACAACGTGTGGCATCAGATATGGAAGTACTCCGACATGGAGGACTCTGCGGCGCGATCCGGCCCGATCGCAGCAACTCCCCCTCTGACAGACGGCTGGCGGGCGAACCTCTCACGCCGGATACTTGGAGGTTCGGGTGACGAGATCGTTGCGGCTCTTGGTGACATCAGGTCCGCCGCGGGCGTACCGATCGAATGGGTGGCGCGGAGCCACTTCTCCGACATCTCCTATGCCCGTCAGGTCGACATCGCAGGTTCACTCGCCACCGAAGTCCTCCCCCACGCTCCAACCGACTAGCTGCGCTCACCGCTTCTTGCGTCCGTTGCGTCCA
>JBDLIR010000562.1:0-1521 GCA_039714815.1 Actinomycetota bacterium
CCGCCCGCAGGGACCGCTAGCCCCCGCCGAAAGCACACGGCCCGGACGACATGGCGGGAGATGAAGGAGTTCGTGATCGTTCCCCACGACCTGCTGGATCGCACCGACGAGTTCGAGGGATGGTTCATCCGTAGCTACGAGTGGATCGGCACGCTCAAGCTGAAGCCAACGACCCGGAAGACGAGGTAGATCGGAGAACTGCGGATCAAGGCACGCGGTATCCCATCCCGGGCTGTTGTGCGCACTTCCCATCACCTGAGCTTGATCGACGTGTATGGTTGAAACCATGGCAGCCGTTGCTGATCACGTGGACGCGTCACCCAACGACATCGACGCCATCGAAGCCGCCGCACTCGACTACCTGGAGGGCTATGTGGCAGGCGATGCTGAGCGTCACGCCCGTTCGTATCACCCGGAGGCCGTCAAGCGGCGCTATACCCAGGACGAAGCCGGTGTCTTCGGAATCATCAACCTGTCACCGACAACAATGGCTGATTTCGCAGCCCTCACCGAGCCGGAAGATGACTGCGAGATAGAGATCTTCATCGATGACGTATCCCAGGACATCGCTTCAGTGAGGGTGTACTCGTGTCACTGGGTCGACTTCCTGCACGTCGTCAAGGCACGCGGTGAATGGAAGTTGTTCCACGTCACGTGGCATTCCCGCAGCACGACGTAGCCGACATCCGACCCCACCGGTGTCCCAGATCCGACGAAACCGCTGAACAGGGATCGTCGTGCTCAGTCCTGGCTGCCCGGCGCATCCCCAAGCTCGAGCACCGCGTGGGTCGCCCCCATGCAGATGTCCGAGACGAAAGTCAACCCCGCATCCTTCGCGATCCCGGCTGCCTCCTCGGACGTGATTCCGGCCTGTAGCCACAGCACCTTGGCGTTGATCGCCACCGCCTGCCTGGCAATCTCGGGAGCCTCCTCCGCCGGGCGGAAGACCTCGACAACGTCGACCGGGACCGGGATGTCCGCGAGCGTGGGGTACGACGTCACGCCGTAGATCTCGCCATGGTGCGGGTTGACCGGAACAATCTGATACCCGACGTCCTGTAGGTAGGACGGGACGGCGTGCGCCTTCTTCGTCGGATCAGGCGACGCTCCGACGACGGCGATCACCCTCGACTCGGCATAGATGTTGCGTATCTCATCGAGCGGCGGGTTGATGGTCATGATGAGGGGACGTTAGCCAGTGCCGCACGAGTGAGATCGAAAGGTCTGAACCGGCAACGCCATTCAAACGAGGCGGGCGGGAAGGCTCAAGAGCTCGTTCTACGCGGCTCTCCAGCCGCGCCGATCGACACGCCTTCTCGACAGCGATGCGCCAACAAGACTGAGGACGACCGACTATGCGCTAGCTATCACCGAACCGCTGCTGTCCTGTGTTCGAGCAGGTGATCCACCAGGTACCGCGCATCGATTTGCACTCCCGTGATCGTTTCGGACCACAGCGCGTGGAGGAAGTAGAGACCCAGGAAGTACAGACCGGGAACCTCGCTCACCACGCCTCTCTCG
>JBDLIR010000563.1:0-1518 GCA_039714815.1 Actinomycetota bacterium
TCCCCGCTACGACCGGCGCCACCGGTGTCGGGACCGAAAGCGCCCCTGATCGCCGCTGTCGGCGCCGGCATCGTGATCCTTGCCATCTCGGGAGCGATGCCGCTCGTCACGGCTTCGCTGCTCGGAGCACTGATCCTCGTCGTTGCCCGCGTCGTCACCCCCGGCGAGGCTCGCAGGTCGATCAATCTCGACGTCGTCGTCACGATCGCCGCAGCGTTCGGCATCGCTTCCGCAATCGAAGCCTCTGGCCTTGGCGCCCAACTCGCCGAATGGCTCATCGACATCGCTGCGCCCTTCGGCCAGGTCTCGATCCTCGCCGCGATCGTGGCCGTGACGATGGTTCTCAAGGAGGTCATCACGAACAAGGGTTCGGTTCTCCTCCTCACACCGGTTGCGTTCTCAGTGGCGGCTGCGACAGGCGGGAATCCGAGAGGATACGCAATAGCGATCGCCGTTGCATCCGCTCTCTCATTCTTGACGCCGATCGGATACCAGACCAATACCATGGTGTACGGCCCCGGCGGCTACCGGTTCTCCGACTACCTCAGACTCGGGATACCGCTCACGCTGGTGGCCGCCATCGGCATCATCGGCATCGTCCCGCTGAAGTGGCCTCTGTAGTCGGCAGGCGACCGATCACGAACGACAAGAAGCACGTCGCACGGGAGGCCGACTGAGTGCGCGGACTCAGTCTGGAAGCGCTACGAGCGAACGGTAGAACGCATCGAAACGGTCAGCCGGCCAGGTGATCGAATCTCTCACTCCCGCGGATTCATCGCGTGCGTGTTGCGGTGCTTGGGTGTCGGCGAGGGCGTCCGCTAGCGCCCGAGCCAGGTCGGTCGCGTCTCCGGCGACGAAAGACCGTGCAGCGTCACTCCCCTCGATGGCGTGAAGGCTGGCCGGTAGATCTGATACCACTGCGATCAACCCAACCGAGCGATACTCCACGATCTTCGTAGGAAGCGAATGTCTGTAGTTCGGCAGATCGTTGAGCGGAGACACGCCGATGAGAGACTGAGCTGCGAGCTCCCATGCTTCGCCGTAAGGGAGATACCCTGGTATCACGAACTCGATCTCATGGTTGTGGGCTGCTGCCTCGAGTTCCGCCTGGAACCCTTGCTCACAGCGACCGATCATCGTGAGACGTTGCCCACCCCCGAGCATCCCCACCGCGTCGACCAGCACCATGGCGCCCCTGGCGCTCGTGATGTCTCCGACGTAGACAATGCCATCTGTATCGTCGCTTCGCGCACGGAGCGTGCCCGCAACAGGGAAATTCTCGAACACAGGGTGATCCCGGCGAAAGAGAGGACGATACCCGGGTTCCGCAAGGGTGATCGTCACAGCGGCTTCCGCGAGACGCAACACAACACCCGCAAGCCACGCCATCGGTCGACGCAACACCCGGGGGGTTGAACTCCGCGTTCTCAACTGGTCTGGGAGATTCTCATGGAGATCGAAGACGACCCGGTTCTTGCCGCGTAGCCACCCGGCGGGAATCGCTCCCAGAAGCAGTTC
>JBDLIR010000564.1:0-1517 GCA_039714815.1 Actinomycetota bacterium
CCTCCGACCTCGCTGCGCTCGGCCACCTCCCCCACTCCGTGAGGGAGGGAAAGAACGTGATCCAGGTTCCGTCCAAGGACTGAGTACTTCTTGCTGACGGCTGACAGCTGACGGCTGACAGCTGATGGCTGATGGCTGATGGCGGTCTACGATGGACCTATCACAACGAAGGATTCACGATGACAAGCGAGACCACGCCAGGGCCGAACGGGTCGGCAATGGCAGACCCCGACGATGGCGCTGAGATCGAGACAACGTACAACGAGGTCGACGTGACCGGTGACGGGGATGCCGATGGGTACCGCACCGTTCACACCGAAAGGCGTGAGCTCGACCTCGATGATGATGGGTTCCCCGACATCGTCGAAACGGTCACCATCGAGGAGACCGCGCTCGACGTTGACGGAGACGGTGTCATCGATGTGGTCACGACGGTCGAAACCTCAGAGACCACGATGGACCTCACCGGCGATGGGACCTCAGACAGCGTCGAGATCACCGAGGTGAGAACTGTTGCCTATGACATCGACGGTGACGGTGAACCCGATGTCACGCGAACCGAGGTCGTGTCGGCGTCCGGGATCAGCCCGGACGACGATGGGAATCTGAGTGACATCGAAACGAGCGGTGTCCGACTCTATGGCCTCGATACGACAGGCGACGGCGAGATCGATGAGATCGTTGTTGAGGAGATCGACGTTGAGGTTGTCGACGAGGACTAGCAGGCTCGTCGCACGGTCGGATACGGGTTGACGTACACCCCGCCCACGATCATTCCGAGGTGGAGGACGTTCGTCGTGGCGTTGCCTGTGGCCCCGACGTACCCGATGACCTGGCCCTGTGAAACGCGTTGACCGTTCGACAGTCCGGCGGGGTAGCCAGACAGGTGTGCGTAGTAGTAGGTGATTCCGTCGACGCCGTGGACGTATACCTGGCGGCCGCCGAGCGAGTGCCAGTTCATGCGGATCGTGCCTGCCCTCATGGCAACGATGATCGATCCGCGAGCTGCGATCATGTCGGTTCCCTTGTGCGTGCGCCCGTGGGAACGGGCGTAACCCCACGTGTCGATGAATGATGAACCGTTCGGCAGTGGACAGTTGACCCCAGTGGTGGCGGCCGGGACTCCCGCTGCAGCACCGGATGACCCGCTCGACGCACGGGCGGCAGCGGCGGCTTTTGCTGCGGCTGCGGCTGCGGCACGTCGTGCCTGTTCCGCCTTGTACTTTGCGTACACGTCTGCGTGGTTCTTCTTCGCATCGGCGTGGAGCTTGTCTGCCCTGGCACGGTCTTCTTCGAGGTGCGCTACAACGTCTTCTTGCTCGACCCGGAGCTCCTGGACCTCGGCCTCCTTTACCTCGAGGTCCTCGCTCAATCGATCCATCTGCCTGCTCACCGCCGAGAGCTGGTCGAGTTGGCTGAGATCCCGCGTGGTCGCGGCATCGAAAAGCGCCTGGCTGGTGATCAGGTCCTGAATGTCGTTCGCGCTGAAGGCGGTGGTCACCATGTTGCGTCCGCCG
>JBDLIR010000565.1:0-1515 GCA_039714815.1 Actinomycetota bacterium
CGAGGCCAACCTGTGTGCGACGAGGTTCGTGACACCGTTGCGGTACTCGAGGGTGCCGGTGATGACCATGCCGACCGCCTTGCGGGCGATCTCGTAGTTCGCCTCCCATACAGGCGGCATGATGACGACGTTGAGCATCCCTGTCTCGTCCTCGAGGTTCAGGAAGCGCACACCGTTGGCCGTCTCGGGGCGCTGGCGGTGGGTGACCACTCCCCCGACGCTCACCCTCGTGTTGTTTCGCCTCAACCGCAGCGCGTCGGCTGTGCTGATCACGCCGTCACGATCAAGTCGATCCCTGATCAACGACACCGGGTGGGTGAGGGAGATCCCGGTGGACCAGAGGTCTGCCTCCATCGACTCTTCCGGTGCCATTTCGGGGAACTCAGGCATGTCTGATCCGTCCTCGAGCGCAAGACGCTGCGGCCCGAGGCCACCAAGAGACCCCGCTGTCCACATGCCGTCGCGCTTGCCGAGGCCGAGTGATGCGAACGCACCGGCGGCTGCGAGGCTCTCGTGCGAGGTCACAGACAGACCTGTCCTCTGAGCGAAGTCTTCCGGGGACGCGAACGGCCCGCCTGTGATGCGGGCGGCCTCGACCCTGGCGATATCGGACTCGCCGAGGTTCTTGACATACCGTAATCCGAGGCGCAGAGCCACGGGCCGGCGCACCGGGTCATCGGCCGCTCCCATCCCCCGCCGCCACGCCATACCGAGGTACTCGACAAGGTCGTCACGGTCGGCATCGACAGACTCGATGGTGCAGTCGTGGACGGACTCGTTGATGTCGGGGTGGTGGACGATCACGCCGTGGTGCACCGCGTCGGCGATCAACGAGTTCGGCGAGTAGAACCCCATAGGCTGGGCGTTCAACAGACCCATGAAGAACTCTGCGGGCCAGTGGTACTTGAGCCACGAGGCTGCGTACACGATGTACGCAAACGACACCGAATGCGACTCGGGGAACCCGAACGACGCAAAGCCCTGCAGCTTCTCCCACAGTTCATCTGCAGCTGCGCCATCGATGCCTTTCTCAGCCATACCCGAGTAGACCTCGTCACGGAGTTTCGCCATCTCCTCTCCAGACCGCTTGTGGGTCATCGCCTGGCGAAGCTTGTCGGACTGCCCGGGCGAGAACCCTGCACACACCCGTGCGATCTCCATCAGTTGCTCCTGAAAGATCGGCACACCGAGGGTCTTGCGCAGTATCGGCTCCGATGAAGGGTGGAGATATCGGACGGGTTCCTCCCCGCTGCGTCTCCGCAGATACGGGTGGACGGACTGGCCCTGGATAGGCCCCGGTCTGATCAGCGCCACCTCCACTGCAAGGTCGTAGAAGGTTCTCGGCTTCATCCGTGGCAGGGTCGCCATCTGGGCACGGGACTCGACCTGGAACACCCCGACCGTGTCCGCCCTCGTCAGCATCTCGTAGACGACAGGTTCCTGCGGGACGGTTGCAAGATCGATGTCGATGCCGTGGGCATCAGCAATGCCGTCGACGGAGCGGTGCAGCGCGTT